>NZ_JBITBT010000021.1:0-162427 GCF_044452505.1 Amycolatopsis sp. NPDC051903
ACCATCTCCAGCACACAAGATCAACTACACGACCGTCGAACCAGAGCCTAACCGACACGCCGGTGACTACCTAACGAAGTGTTGTTGCAGTACTAGGAGGTGTCCTGCAAGTCATCGGAGCCAGAGGATGATGGCGGCGATGGTGAGTTCGGCTCGGTAGTAGGCGGCGCGTTGGGCGTTGCGGGTGGCGAGGTCACGGAACTGTGTGAGCCGGTTGAAGCAGCGTTCGACCACGTTGCGCTGCTTGTAGACCTGGGCGTCGAAGGCCGGTGGTAGCCTGCCGCGGGAGTCTTGCGCCGCGCGGCGGGCGGTCTGGTCATTGCGCTGCGGGCTGACGAAGGTGATCCGCCGGTGCCGCATCGCCTCACCGAGACGATCCACTCGAGGTCGCCGACGGCGTCGTCTTTGACGATCACCGTGTCGAGGATCCGGTGCCCGGTGCCGTCCTTGGTCCACAACCGCAGCCGATCATGCGCAGTTTGCCAGGGTCCATAGCGTTCGGGCAGGTCACGCCACGGGGCGCCGGTACGCAGTTTCCACAGGATCGCGTTGATCACCTGGCGGTGATCCCGCTATCGCCGGTCGCCGCGCCGCTGCTGCAGCAATGGCTCGATCACCGCCCACGCTTGTCCGCCAGCTCACCCCCGACCAACCACCGGGCACAACTACCGGACCCACAACTCAACCACTAACAGGACGCGCCCCAGCCGCGCCGTTCGGTTTGCCGCGTCCTGCGCCTTCTTGCTCACCGCCCCGCCGTCGCGCGGTGGCGGCTCCCCGTGACGCCCGGCGGCGGGTGCGGCAAGTCCGGCCCTTGTGGCGCGGCCCCTCGCGAAGTACCGTCACCCCATTCGAGTTACAGAAAACTCTTTCGGTATTTCGAATCGAAGGGACTCGGGGTCGATGGCGACTGCGATGAGAACCACCACGGCTGCGGGCAGGCGGCGGGTGGCCGCCGCGTGCATCATCGGGAACTTCCTGGAGTACTTCGACTTCGGCGTGTACGGGTTTCTCGCCGTGGCGATCGGGCACGAGTTCTTCCCCGGCGGGTCCGGGGCGGTCGGGCTGCTGAAGTCCCTGGCGGTGTTCGGGGTGGCGTTCGCGGTGCGGCCGCTGGGCGGGGTGCTGTTCGGGCTGATCGGGGACCGCGCGGGGCGGAAGGTGTCGCTGTCGGCGAGCGTGGCGGTGATGGGCGTGGCCACGACGCTGATCGGCGTGCTGCCGGGGTACGCGTCGATCGGGCTCGCGGCGCCGGTCCTGCTGGTGTTCCTGCGCTGCCTGCAGGGGCTGGCCGTCGGGGGCGAGTGGGGTGCGAGCTCGGCTTACCTGATCGAGACCGCGCCGTCGGACCGGCGCGGCATCCCGGGCAGCTTCCCGTCGATGGCCGCCGCGCTCGGGCTCATCTTCGGTGCCCTGCTGTCGCTGGTCTTCCAGCTCACGCTCAGCGCGGCCGCCCTCGACAGCTGGGGCTGGCGCGTGCCGTTCTTCGTCGCCGCGCCGCTCGCGGCCGTCGGGCTGTACGTGCGCCAGCGGCTCGAGGACACGCCGATCTTCGAGCAGCTCGCGCAGAGCGACGCGCCCCGCGCGCGGCTGAAGGACGCGCTGCGCCGCGACCAGGCCAAGGCGATCTCGGTGACGTTCGCGTTCTCCTGGATCTGCGGCGTCGGGCTGTATTTCCTCGGCACCTACGTCGTGAACTACCTGATCGCGACCGCCCATGTCGGCAGCACTCGCGCCACGATCCTGACCTCGATCGGCCTCGCGATCTACTGCGTGCTGTGCCCGGTCGCGGGCCGCCTGTCCGACCGGTTCGGCCGGCGGCGGACCCTGTTGTTCGGCTGCCTGGGCCACGTCGTGTTCGGCATCCCGGTGTTCGTCGCCCTGGCCCACGGTTCGCCGGTGGTGGTGATCCTCGCGCTGATCGTGTTCGCGATCTTCCAGGCGCCGATCAACGCGAACACCTCCCTCGTGCTCATCGAGATGTTCCCGGCCTCCACCCGGCTCACCAGCGGTGCGCTCGGGTTCAACCTCGGGGTCGGCGCGCCGTCCGGGTTCGCGCCGCTCGTCGCCGCGGCGCTCGTGGTGTCGACCGGTCTGGACTACGCGCCGGGCATCCTGCTCGTCGGCGTCGCGTTGATCTGCGGGCTGATCCTGCTGCGGTGGCTGCCGGAGACGGGCGGGCGCGACCTGAGCCTCGACGTCGACGCGACGAAGTCCGGCCCGGCGCCGAGGATCGGCGAGCCGGGCGTCTCCGAAGCGGTGGTGCCGTGACCCTCATGCGTGCCGCGGTGCTCGCCGCGCCCGGCGGGCCCGAAAAGCTCGTGCCGGGCGAACGCCCGGTGCCCGAGCCGACCGGTGACCAGTTCCTCGTGCGGGTGTCCGCCTGCGGCATCTGCGGCCACGACCTGCTGGCGCGCAAGGGATCCCTGGCGGCGAAACCCGGGCAGGTGCTCGGGCACGAAATCGCCGGCCGCGTCGAAGCCCTCGGCCCGCAGGGCGATCCGGCGTGGCTCGGCCGGCGCGTCGCGCTGGTCCAGCGGTTCCCGTGCGGCTCGTGCGCCGAGTGCCGGGCCGGGCACACGAACACGTGCCGCACCGGGCCGGGGTTCTACGGCGAGGACCTCCCGGGTGGCTACGCCGAATACGTGCTCGCCGGCCCGCTCAACACCGTCGCCCTGCCGGATTCCGTCGGCGACGCCGAAGGCGCGATCCTCTCCTGCGCCCTCGGCACGGGCTTGCACGCGCTGCGCCGCGCCCGCGTCGGGGAAGGCGACGTCGTGCTCGTGACCGGGGCCGGCGGTGGCGTCGGTGTCCACACGGTACGGATCGCCGCTGCCCTCGGCCAGCGGGTGATCGCCGTGACGGGCAGTGCGGCGAAAGCCGAGGCGCTGCGGGAATCCGGTGCCGACGCCGTCGTGCCGGTTTCGGCGGGCGCGCCAGGGGTGCGCGCCGCGGCCGCGGAGCTCGGCCGGCCGCGCGGGGTGGACGCCGCCATCGAGACGACGGGCGCTCCGACGTTCGTGCTGTCGGTGCGGTCCCTCGCTCCGCGCGGTCGGCTGGCCATCGTCGGCAACACCGACCCGAAGGCCGTCGAACTGCAGCTGGGCCTGATGATCCTCAAAGAACTCGACGTGTCGGGCTCGGCCCACGCGAACCGGGAGGAACTCCTCGAAGTCGTCGAACTCGCCGCGTCCGGGCGGGTCACGCCGGTGCCGCCGCGCGAGTTCCCGCTCGAAGACATCGCCGCCGCGCACGCGGCCGCCGAATCCGGTGTCCTCATCGGACGGGCGGTGGTCCGGCCGTGAGCGGCGCGCCACTGCGCGGCATGGCCGTGCTCGACCTGAGCCAGCAGCTGCCTGGTCCGTACGCGACCTTCCTGCTCGCGTCCCTGGGCGCCGACGTGGTGAAGGTCGAACCACCCGGCGGCGACCCGGCCCGCCGCTTCGACCCGCCGATGTTCGAGCGGGTCAACGCCGGCAAGCGCAGCGTGGTCCTCGACCTCAAGTCCGAAGAGGACCGAGCCCGGTTGCTCGACCTGGCGGCCACGGCCGACGTGTTCGTCGAAGGCTTCCGGCCCGGAGTCACGACCCGGCTCGGCTGCGACGAGAAAGCCGTGCGGGCAGTGCGGCCCGGCGTCGTCTACTGCTCCATCAGCGGCGTGGGCCAGACCGGCCCGCTCGCCGGCCACCCGACCCACGACCTGTCGTTGCAGGCGATGGCCGGGATCCTGCGCGACACCGGCGAATCCGACCGCATCGGCGTGCCGTGGGTGGACCTGGGCACGGCCACCACGGCCGCGCTCGCGATCACGGCCGCCTGGCACGCCGGAGGCGGCGCCTTCCTCGATCTGTCCATGCTGGACGTCGCGACGGCGTGGAACTCGGTCAAACCGCTCGCCGTCACCGAACCCGAAGCGACCTACGGCATCGTCCGGGCGCAGGACGGTTCGGTCGTGCTCGCGCTGCTGGAAGACCACATGTGGCAGCGCCTGTGCGCTGCCGTGGGCTGGCCCGACTGGCGCGATGATCCCGAGCTGGCCACGTACGCGGATCGGCGTCACCACGCCCGAGCGATCCGGGCCCGCCTGGAGACCGCGTTCGCGAACCGGACCGTGGCGGAGCTCGTCGCCCTGGCGCACGAGCACGACCTCCCGCTCGGCCCCGCCGACGCCACGGGCGATCCGGACACCGTCGCTCAGCTGCTTGCCCGCGGCCGTGACGGCGGTCCCGCCGCGCGCCACACCCCGTTGCCGCTGGAGCTGATCGTCCGGAAGGAGCCCTGACGTGTCCCTCACCCGGTTCCGCGCCCCCGAAGCCAACCGGTGGGGCCTCGGCGTGATCGACGGGCCGAACATGCCCAACCTCGGTCACCGGTCGGAAACGATCTACGGGCCGATCAAGTCGCTGGCCGACCTGCAGCGGCTGGTCGCGGACATGGCGGACGAGCTCGGCGTCGCCGTCACGCCGTTCGCGTCCAACCACGAGGGCGAGATCCTCGACTTCATCCACCGCACGGCCCGCGAGGTCGACGGGTATGTCATCAACCCCGCCGGCCTCACCACCTACGGCGAGGCGACCCGCCACGCGCTCGACGACACCGGCAAACCGGTCGTCGAATGCCACTTCGCCAACACCGCCCGCCACTTCGCCGGCGTGACACCACCCCACCTCGTCCAGCAGTCGCGTTTCACCTACACCGCGACCGGCCTGGTCATGGGGCTGCGCCAGTACAGCTACCTCGGCGCCCTGCTCGCGCTGACCCTCGCCCTCGACGACGCCGACTTCCTCGCGGGCGGCGCGCGTCGGCACTGATCCTCACCGGCGGCGATCGGCTACGCTTTTTCGAGGGGATCGACCAGCGACGAAAGGCAGGGGTGCGTGGCAGCCGACGCAGGGGCGGAACGGTTCTCCCGGGTGTTCGACACGCTCGAACTCCTCGTCGGGCACCCGGAGGGGATGACGCTCACCGAGATCGTCAAACGTCTCGGCATGCCGGCCAGCAGCGCGCACAACCTGCTGCAGCGGATGGCGGCGACGGACGTCGTCGCGGTGTCGGACGACCTGCGCTACTCCCTCGGCTCGCGCGCGGTGCGGCTCGGCATCCGCATCGTCGACGGGCTGGAGGTGCGCGACGTCGCCCGCCGCGCCCTGCAGGAGCTGACCCGCGCCACGGGGGAGGACGTGTACCTCGCCGTGCGCCTGGGCACGCGGGTGTCCTACATCGACCGGTTCCCCGGCACGCGGCCGATCGCCGTCGACATCCGCCTCGGCCAGTCGCTGTACCTGCACGCGACGGCCGTGGGCAAATTGTTCGCCGCGTTCCACAAGCCGCTGCACCGGCGGCTGATCAGCGAACCGCGGCCGCGGCTGACCGAGCACACGCTGATCACCGAAGCCGACCTCGACCGCGAGCTGGACGCCATCCGGCAGGCCGGCTACTCGGTGAGCCGCGAGGAAGCCATCCCCGGTGTCGTCGGCTACGCGTTCCCGGTCCGCGACGCGTACGGCGAGATCACCGCGGCGATCCACATCTCGGTGCCGCTGGCCCAGATCGACGACGCGCACGAGAAACTGCTGCTGGACAAGGCTTTCGGGGCCGCCGCGGCGATCGAGGCGGACCTGGGCCGCGGCGGCGCGGACCTGGCCCGCCGCGGCCGCCGCGTCTCGGGCTGAGCTACAGGAAGTCCCAGCCCGGCCTGCCTTCCTTGCACCGCTGGTACGCCACGGGGTCGATCGTCTGGTAGACCCCGAGCACGCTCTCTCCGTCGCACGTGACGCGGCACAGGTGCTCGTCGAGCCCCCGCAGCCCGATCCGCGTCGCGGGGTCGGCCAGGTCGTAGGTCTCGCCCTCGGTCAGCTCCGGTCCGTCGTAGGAACCCTGGTGGATCCCGCTCTCCGGCGTGCCGCCGTACATGCCGCAGCGCAGGTACGCGGTCTGGTGCCCGAGGTGTTCGTAGTGCAGCTCCTTCACCTCGCCGGTGCCGAGCCGGTACTCGACGACGCCTTCGGTGAAGATGTCGGTGCCGGCTTCGAACCGCAATCGCCGCGCCGGCTTGGCCACCCGCGTCGCGCCCGGGCGGCTGTCGCCGAACGGGTAGTACACGCGATCGCCCCAGAGCGTCCAGTTTTCGAACGGCACGAACGCGTTGCCCGAGACGCCGACGTGCAACCGCCCGCCCAGCGACATCGCCGGCCCGCCGACACCGCGGCCCGTGCCCCAGTGCCGGTCCCGCGTGCCCGCCGAGCCGGGACCGAGTTCCACGCGGGTGCCGTCGGCCTCGACCCAGCCCTTGACCGTGCCGAAGCCCTCGAACCCGGTGGTCACGTCGGTGCGCCGGCCGGGCGGGGTGCCGTGGGCGGAGTCGGACAGCGGTTCCCGGAACACCTGCCGCGTGGTGTCGCGGAACGTCAGGTCGTAGCTGACGCCCCAGTCGTTCGGTTCGAGCACGTACCGCCACTCCCGCAGTCCGCGCACGATCTCGGGCGCGATCGGGCCCACGCGCAGGTCCGCGCGGTCGGCACCGAGCGCCCGGAAGCTGCGCACGCTCGTGTGCCGGCCGCGGACGTTCACGATCGCGTAAGCCTCGGCGCGATCCAGGTTCGGGTAGAAGCTGCCACCGGTCGCGACCATGACCTCGCCGGCCGCGTCGTGGCTGATCATCCAGTAGCGCTCGTACGCGCGCGGGTCGCCGGTCCACATGACCCGGATCGGGTCCGGTGTCTGGTGGATCAGGTAGTCGTCCAGCGGGGACAACGGGAACTGCTCGGCGAAGTGCTCGTCGCCGACGGTCAGGTCGCTCACGGCCACCTCCTCAGCTCGGGTCGGTTTCGATCCGACGGACCAGGTACTCGGTGATCTCGCGCCGGGCTTCGGTGCCCGGCGCCACGTTCGTGACGACGTGCGAGAGGTGGGCTCTGAGTTCGGCGTTGCGCGTGGCGGCCGCGGCGACGTCGAAGCCCGTGGGCTCGTCGTCCGGGACGGGCACGCCGTGCCGGGTCAGCAACCGCGTCAGGGTGGCGTTGTCCTCGACGTAGAACGGCAGCAGCGCGGCCCACGACCGGCCGATCTGCGTGAGCAGCCGGCGCACGTTCGTCAGGTTCTCCCGCGAATCCCGCGACAGCCCGGCGTCGGCGGCGACGTCGTCGAGCAGGCGCCGCGCGCCGCTCAGCTGGTCTTCGATGGTCGGGCGCATCTCAGCTCCTCTCCTCGAGCGCGGCCAGCAGCGTGCCCAGCACCTTGCGGGTGGGGCGGTACGGTTCGTCGCTGCGGCCGTCGAGGAACGCGCGCAGTCCGCTGACCTGCATCACCGCGGTTTTGAACGTGGCGAACGCCGCCCACCACGCCAGCGCGGTTTCGTCGACGTCGGTGCCGGTCACGTCCTCGTAGTGGCGGACGAGATCGGCGCGCTCCCACACCCCGTCGATGAGGTGCTCGCGGCCGCGCAGCGGCTGGGTGACCCAGCCGAGGTCTTCCAGTGGATCACCGAGGTGCGCGAGCTCCCAGTCGAGCAGGGCGCTGACGCGGTCGCCTTCGAGCAGGATGTTGCCGGGCTTGAAATCCGCGTGCACGAGCACGGTCCGCTGGGCCGCTGGCGCGTGGGCCCGCAGCCAGCCGAGAGCGAGGTCGAGCTCCGGGAGGGCTTCGAGCTGGTCGTCGCGCAGCACGGTTTCCCACCGGGTCAGCTCGTGCCGCGCGGCCTGCTCGCCCGGGTCCTCGAGGACGCCGCCGAGCCCGCCCGTGCGCCAGTCGACGGCGTGCACTTCGGCCAGCAGCTCGCAGAACCGCCGGGCCAGGTTCGCGCGTTCGGCCAGGGGCCGGTCGCCGTTGACCACGCGGTAGTCGCAGTCGCCGGGTTCGCGGCGCATGATCAGCGACGGTTTGCCCAGCCAGGTGCCGTCCGAGTCCAGCCACCGCGCCCGCGGCGCCGGCAGGCCGCTCGGTTCGAGGGCGCGCAGGACGGCGAATTCGGTGCCGCGGTCGGTGTCGACGAGACCGCCGTCCGGGTCGCGCCGCAGGATCAGCGGTTCGCGTTCACCGCCCGGGTGCACGAGGTCGAACACCCAGTTCTCGCGCGAGCGGCCGACGCCGACCCGCGTCAGGCCGGTGATCTTCGGCGGTGCGCCGAGCCGGTCGGCCAGGAAGTCGTGCAGCCGGGTGTCCACTGTGGTCGTCACGGCGTCTCCCGCAGTGAGGGGCGGTGGCCGGGGCCGGCCACGGCGATCAGTGCTTCGGCGCGTTCGGCGAGGCTCCTGCCGCGCAGGTCGGCGATGCCGTGCTCGGTCACCACGACGTCCACTTGGGACCGGGGGGTCGTCACGGCCCCGGCGTGGAGCCGGCGCACGATGCGCGACGACTTGCCGCCCTGGGTGGTGGCCGGGAGCATCACGATCGAGCAGCCGCCGGCCGAGTGCTGGGCCGCGCGCAGGTAGTCCGGCTGGCCGCCGATGCCGCCGACGTACCCGGAGCCGAGCTCTTCCGCGTTGACCTGACCGGTGAGGTCCACCTGGAGCGCCGAGTTCATCGCGACGAAGCGGTCGATGCGGGCGAAGGCGCCGGGCTCGGCGAGCTCGCTCACCGGCCGCACCCGCACACCCGAGGCGACCACCCAGTCGTAGAGCTCCTGCGAACCCGCGGCCTCGCTGATCACGACAGCGCCGGGACGCAGCGCGCCGGCACGGGCGAGGTCGAGCAGCCACGTGCTGGCCAGCGTCGAGTGCACACCCAGGTCGCGTTTCGCCGCCAGGGCCGCACCGACGGCGGCGGGCAGCGTGCCGATGCCGAGCTGGATGGTCGCGCCGTCGGGCACGAGCGTGGCGACGTACCGCGCGATCGCGGTGTGCACCGGGCCCGTCGCGCCGGCCGTGACCGACGGCAGGGGCCGCGATGTGGGGACGGTCGCGGTGAACCGGGAGGAGTGCACGCGCGGCGCGGTCGAATGCGGCACGCGGTCGTTGACCTCGGCGACGACGGCGCGGGCGCGGCCGAGCAGCTCGTAGGTGTAGTCGACGGCCAGCCCGAGGCTGTGGTGGCCCGAATCGTCGGCGCTCGAGACCTGCAGGGCGACCACGAGCTGGTCCGGGTTGCGGCTGAGCAGCGCGCGCGGGACGTCGCGGAAGTGGCACGGGATCACCGACACCGTGCCGTTCGCCGCGAGCCGGGCGAGCGGTCCCATCGCGCCGAACGAGACCAGCGGCAGCCCGGCCGCGCCCGGTTCGGTGAGCGCGCCGCTGTGGCTGAGGCCGACGAACACTTCGAGGTCGGGCAGCGTCGCCTGGGCGCGCACGAGCTGTTCGAGCAGGGGAGTGGGTTCGCCGGTGCCCTGCGCGACCACCACCAGGTCACCGGGTTTCAGCACGTCGGTCAGGGTCACAGCACGACCACCGGGGTGACTGGCGCGGCGGTCGAGCCGACGAGGGGGATCGGGGCGAACACGAACAGGAACGTCGAGCGGGATTCGGCTGCGAGCGCTTCGCCGAGTCCGGCCAGCGCGACGTTCTCCAGCAGCGGCACGCCGTGCTGGTGCAGCAGCACGAGGTGCGCGGGGAAACCGCTGGCCGCCACCTGCTGCTCGACGGCGTAGTTGTCGGCGCCGACGAGAGCGACGTCGTGCCCGGCCAGCCACCGCGCCGCTTCTTCGGTGATCCCGGGCTCGTCGGCGAAGTAGTCCGCACCGTCGTCGTGCGATTCCAGCCAGCCCGTGCGGATCAGGACCGCGTCGCCGGGTTCGGGGACGACGCCGGATTCCGCGATGCCGCGGCGCAGCTCGGCGACGCCGACGGGCGCGCTGGCGGCGAGCGGGCCACCGGCCGCGGCGACGAGGTCCACGAGTACCCCGCGCGTTACGACGGGTCCGAGTTTCTCGGCGCCGCAGCGCTGGGCGCCGCGCGTGGTGCGCGTCGAGGACTGGGAGTGTCCATTGTAGATCGCATCGCCGGACCAGGCGTGCGCCAGTGCGTCGACGTGGGTGCCGCTGTGCGTGGGCAGCTGCACGGTGTCCTCGGCGAACCGGAAACCGCCGGGGGAGCGGGCGCCGAGCGCGTAGTCGCCGGCGTCGCGGTTCATGAACCGCTGCGGCCCCGGCCGGTGCGGGGGAGACCCGGTGCCCGGCCCCAGCGGCTGGGCGAGGCTCAGCGTGCGGCCCGAGCGCACGAGCCCCGCGGCGCGGCGGGTGACCTCGGGGGTGACCAGGTTCAGCGCGCCGGTCTCGTCGCCGGCTCCCCACCGGCCCCAGTTGCCCGTCACGCCACGTCCGCCTTCAGCTTGTCCTGCACCAGTTTCTCCGCTTCGGCCCGCAGCGCGCGGCGCACGAGCTTGCCGGTGCCCGTCTTCGGCAGCTCCGGCACGATCGCCACGGCCCACGGCACCTTGTAGCCCGCGATGTGCTTCTTGCAGTGCGCGACGACGTCCGCGGCGCCGAGCCGCTCGCCGCGCGCGACGACGAACGCCACCACCACCTCGTCGCGGCTCGGGTGCGGCGCGCCCAGCACCACCGATTCCGCGATGTCCGGGTGTCCGGACAGGAAGGTTTCGACCTCCGCGGGGGAGACGTTGATGCCGGAGGTTTTGATCATGTCCGTGATGCGCCCGATGAACGACACCGTGCCGTCCGGGTTGAGGACACCGCGGTCGCCGGTGCGGAACCAGCCGTCGGCGGTGAACGCGCCGGCGTTGGCCTCGTCGTCGTTGAGGTACCCCGGCATCAGGCGGCCGCGCACCTGCAGCTCACCCGGTTCGCCGGCGGGCAGCACCGCGCCGGTCTCCTGGTCGGCGGCGCGGACCCGCACGCCGGTGAGCGGCTCACCCTGCGTCGTCAGCCGGGTGGTGAGCGGCATTCGGTGGTCGGTGACGCAGCAGTTGCCGTAGGTCTCGGTGGAGCCGTAGACGTTGCACAGCCGGGAAATCCCGAGCTCGGTGATCGCGCGCTCGACCTCGTCGGGCCGGCCGATCGTGAGCCCGGTGCGCAGCGACGCGATCCCGCGCACGCGCTCGGCGGCGCCGGTGGCCAGCGCGTCGGCCATGGCGGGCAGCAGGTACGCCGCCGTGACCCGCTCGGCTGCCATCAGCTCGGCGGCAGCGACCGGTTCGAACTGTTCCTGCAGGACGAACGTCGCCTGGTGCGTCATGGTGGCCATCAGCGCGTTCGCGCAGCCGAAGCTCCAGAACAGCGGCGAGCCGAACCACACGCGGTCCTCGGCGGTCAGGCCCATGCGCTCGCCGATGTGGAACCCGTTGAGGATCAGGTCGCGGTGGCACAGCGGGACGGCCTTGGGGTTCTTCGTGGAGCCCGACGTGTAGAGGACGAACGCCGGTTCTGTCGCGCGGCCGGCGAGGTCGAGCGCCGGGGGCTCGCGGGTTTCGAGGTCCTCCCACGCCACCGCGCCGGCCGGCACGTCGTCCCCGAGCACGACGACGCGCCGCAGGGCCGGAAACGCTTCGCTGTGCCAGTGTTCGTCGTCCAACTCGGGCAGGAGGGTCCGCAGTTCGCCGATCAGGTCGTTGCCGCGGACCCGGTCGCTGAGCACGAGCACCGACGCCCCGGAGCTGCGCACCAGGTAGTCGATGTCGTACGCCTTGACCCACGTGTTGAACGCGTCCACCCGCGCCCCGAGCGCCAGCGCCCCGAACGCCACCGGAACCCACTCCGCGACGTTCGGCGCCAGCAGCGCCACGACGTCACCGTCGCCCACACCGAGCCCGGCCAGCGCCCCCGCGGCGTCCTCGACGCGGCTCTGAAGCTGCGCGTAGGTCAGCCGGGTCCCGCCGACCACCAGCGCCTCCCGGCCCGGCACCGCGGCCGCGTTGTCCCGCAGCAGGTCCGGCACAGCGCACGCCTCGGGGACGACGGCCATCGCGACACCACCGCTTTCGTATTCTCGAAAACAGTTTCGAATATCTGTAACGTACTCGGCCCGGTTCGGGACCGTCAAGGTCAGCCCGGCCGCCGCGCACCCGGCGGTCACCGCGCGCCGGGGAAGATCTTCGGGCGGTCGTGCAACCTGGCCGGGTCCTCGCGCCGTATGGGGGCGTGAACGAGGGGTGGTGACGTGGCGGATCGGCAGAGCTTCACCGACGTGGCGAGAGACCGTGCGCCGCTGTGGTGCCGGGTGTCGTTCCTGATGTGCGGGGACTGGGCGCTGGCGGAGGACATCGTGCAGGTGACGCTGGTGCGGCTGTACCAGCGCTGGCACCGGCTGGAGCCGGCGGGCATCGAGGCGTACGCGCGCAAGGTCATGGCGCGGTTGGTGATCGGTGCCGCCCGCCGGCCGCACCGCCGCGGCGAAGTGCTGACCACACCTCCCGAACGGCCGCACCGCGAGGCGTCCCCGGAAGACGGTGCCGACGTCCGCGCCGCGCTCGCCACGCTCGGACCGCGGCAGCGCGCCGTGCTGGTCCGGCGCTTCTACTGCGACCTCTCGGTCGCCGAGACCGCGGCGACGCTGAAGATCAGCGAGGGGACGGTGAAGTCGCAGTCCGCTCGCGCCCTGGCCACGTTGCGGACATTGCTGTCGTCCGGCCCGGCCACGCTCGATCCGGCGGAAAGGGTGCTGCCATGACGACGGAACGGGAACTGCTCGAGCGGGCACTGGGGAGCGATCAACCGCCGGTGTCGCTGGACTTCGAGGCGATCGAGGCGGAGGGCGCGCGTGTGGTCCGGCGCCGCACCAGGCTGGCTCTGGCCGGCACTGCTGTCGCCGTGATCCTCGTCGGGCTCGGCGCGACGGCACTGCTCACCCGCGGCACGCCGCAGGTGGTGACCCCGACCGCGCCCGGGCAGGTCACCACCGTGGCGCCGTTCGAGCGCGAGATCGCCTACTGCTACCGAACGGCGGACATCACCAGCAGCGAACCCAACCAGCACGTCGCCTTCGGCATCAGCGGCGCCGGCGGGGACGGCCGCGGTGACGCCGCGGCCGCCGGCGTGCAGATCTGCAAGACCGCCTGGGCCGAGGACTACTACCAGTGGCAGCAGCCGGGTCTGCCCCGGGTCGTTCCGCCGCTCGTCGCGTGTGTGCTGACGCCCGCTGTCGTCGACATCGACCGCGCGGCGGTCGGTGCCGTCGGGGTGTTCCCGGGGGACGGGACGACGTGCGCAGCGATGGGGCTGCCGGTCGCGAAGATCTAGAAAACGGGCCACGGTGGTGGCTTCGCGGCCCGGGGACGCACCGCCGAGGCGCGTGCGGGTACCGGCCCACCGCGGCGGAAGCGGCGTCGCGATTTGAGTGGTTCGTGGCCGGATGAAGGCGGTGCGGAAGCGGCGCTGCGGAGCAGCATGGGAGCCGGACAGCAAGTCCGGTCGCCAGCAGAGGAAAGCGCAGAAGCCATGTCAGAGTTCATCGCGGGTGTGGAAATTCCGGAGACGGCGGCGGTCGCCGAAGCGTCGCGGCTCGTCCGGGAGACGACCAGCCCGCTCATCTACCACCACTCGCGTCGCGTGTTCCTGTTCAGTGAGCTGCACGCGCAGCGGCTCGGTGTGCAGCCGGATGCCGAGTTGCTCTACCTGGCCGCGATGTTCCACGACACCGGCCTGTCGAAGGCGTTTTCCGAGGCGGAGCAGCGGTTCGAGGTCGACGGGGCGGATCACGGCCGGGAGTTCCTGCTCGAGCACGGGTTTTCGGCGGCGGACGCGGAGACGGTGTGGACGGCGATCGCGCTGCACACCACGCCGGGGATCCCGGCCCGGATGGGGCCGGAGGTGGCCACGACGCACCTCGGGGTGCTGACCGACGTGCTCGGGTTCGGGCTCGACACGCTGGACCCGCGGCAGGTGGAGGAGATCCTCGCGGCGCATCCACGGGGTGATTTCAAGAACGAGTTCCTGCAGGCGTTCGTCGACGGGCTCAAGCACCGTCCGGACACCACCTACGGCACCGTGAACTCCGACGTCCTGGAGCACTTCGTCCCCGGTTTCCAGCGCGCCACCATGATCGACCGCGTCCGCGGCGCCGCCTGGGCGAGCTGACCGGAACGACCATGAACACTCGAGCTTTCGGCCGAGGTGCTTCCTTCGGCTTGCTCGTCTTCGCCACCGTGCTGCTGATGGCGTCGACGAGCGCCCCGTCGCCGATCTACCCGCTTTACCTGCAGCGGTGGGGTTTTTCGGTCACGGTTCTCACCGTCGTCTTCGCCGTGTACGTCGCCGGGTTGGTCGGTGCCCTGCTGACGGTCGGCTCGCTGAGTGACCACGTCGGGCGCAAGCCGGTCCTGGCCGCGGCCCTCCTGGTGGCCGCGGCCGGCACCGCGATCTTCTGGACGGCCGGCGGCGTCGGCTCCCTGGTGGTCGCGCGCATCGTGCAGGGCGTCGCCACCGGGACGGCGACGGGCGCCCTCGCCGCCGGGCTGGTCGAGTTCTCACCGGCGGACCGGCCGCACCGGGGCCCGACGATGACCGCCGTGGGCACGAGCTTCGGCCTGGCCGTCGGCGGCGGTGTGACGGGCGTGCTCGTGCAGGTCAGTGCCCGCCCCGACGCGGTGATCTTCCCGGTGCTGACCGTCGTGTTCGTGGTCGTCGCCGCACTGGTCGTCGCCATCCCGGAGCCGGTCGTCCGGCGCACCGGAACGCTGCGGCCGCGGGTCGGCGTCCCCCGCGAATCGCGGGCCGAGTTCTTCGCCGCCGTTCCCGCCATCGTCGCGGGCTGGTCGGTCACCGGGCTGTTCCTCGCGCTCGCGCCGTCCCTGGTCCACGACGTCCTGAACGTGCGCTCCAGCGCCGCGGGCGGGCTCGGCATCGCGGTGCTGTTCCTCGCCAACAGCGTCGGCGGACTGTGGGCGGCGCGGCTCCCGGCGCGGGCCGCCACGTGGCTGGGCTCGGTGCTGCTGAGCGCAGGCGCGGTGGCGCTGGCGGCCGCGCTGGTCTTCGGTTCCACGGCGGTGTTCCTCGCCGGCTCGATCATCGCCGGGCTGGGCGTCGGCCTGACGTTCAACGGCACCCTGCGCAGCATCAGCGCAGCGACCTCCGCGGCGACGCGCTCAGCGGTGTTCTCCGCCGCCTACGTGGTGAGCTACGCGGCGCTGAGCCTCCCGTCCCTCGCCGCCGGGCTGGTGGCGCCGTCGTGGGGACTGGAGACCACGGCCTACCTGTACCTCGCGTTCATCGGCGTGCTGTCGGTGAGCGCCACCGTCCACGCCGCCCGGCGCCGGGTCGCCGGGCCGCGGCCGGTCGCGACCGCACACCAGCACTGACCCGATCGAGAAAGGAAGTTTCATGCAAGCCATCACCGTACGAGACCGTGCCGCCGGGATCGGCGGGTTCACCCTGACCGACGTGCCGCACCCGCACGCCGCCGAGAACGACGTGATCGTGCGGGTCCACGCCGCCGGTTTCACGCCGGGGGAGCTGGAGTGGCCCGCGACGTGGACGGATCGCGCGGGCCGCGATCGCACGCCGAGCGTGCCCGGGCACGAGCTGTCCGGCGTCGTCGTGGAGCTGGGTTACGGCACCACGGGCCTGACGGTCGGGCAGCGGGTGTTCGGGCTGGCCGACTGGGCGCGCGACGGGTCGCTGGCCGAGTACACCGCGGTGGAGGCGCGCAACCTCGCCCCGCTCGCGGCGGATCTCGACCACACCGTGGGGGCGGCGCTGCCGATCTCCGGGTTGACCGCGTGGCAGGGCCTGTTCGACCACGGCGGGCTCACGACCGGGCAGACCGTGCTCATCCACGGTGCCGCCGGCGGGGTCGGGTCGATCGCCGTCCAGCTCGCCCGTGAGGTGGGTGCCCGCGTGATCGGCACCGGCCGGGCGGCCGACCGCGAGGTCGCGCTCGGTCTCGGGGCCGACGTGTTCCTGGACCTGGACACCGAGTCCCTGGACAGCGCCGGCGAGGTCGACGTGGTGCTCGACGTGATCGGTGGTGAGGTCCTGGAGCGGTCGACTGCCCTGCTGCGAGCCGGCGGGACCGTGGTGACCATCGCCATGCCCCCGGCCGTGCAGCCGGAGCATGGGCGCGCGGTCTTCTTCGTCGTCGAACCCGATCGCGCCCGGCTGGCCGACCTGGCGCAGCGCGTGCGCGACGGCCGGCTGAAGCCCCTCGTCGGCGACGTGCGCCCGCTCGCCGAGGCGGCCGCCGCGTTCAGCCGCCACCGCCGCGTCCCCGGCAAGACCATCATCCGGGTGGCGGAAGAAGGAGTGACGCGGTCGTGAACGGAATGCGGATCGCCGGTGGCTTGCTGACCGCCGCGATCGCGGCCACGATCGCGGGCTGCGGCGCCTCGGCACAGCCCCAGGCCGCCCCGGCGCCGGCGACGGTTTCGACGAAGCCGTCGGAAACCCTGGCGCCGCTGCTGGAAAAAGCTCTCCCGAACGTGCCGGGTAAGACCTTCACCTCGGCGGTCGTGAGCTTCCCGCCGGGTGCGAGCGCGGTACCGCACCGCCACGGTGACGCCTTCGTCTACGCCTACGTGCTCGAAGGCGCGGTCCGCAGCGAGCTCGAAGGCGAGCCCGCGCACACCTACCACCGGGGCGAGAACTGGACCGAGCCGCCGGGCGCCCACCACGTCGCCACCGAGAACACAAGCACGACCGAACCGGCGAAGCTGCTGGTGGTTTTCGTCGCCACAACGGGAGAACAGCTCAAGGTCGACGACCTGCCGCAGTAGGCGGAGGCGGCGGGGGAGTGCAAGCCCCCGCCTCCCTCGGTGCGCGCGTCAGTACACCGTGCCCATCACTTCACGCGCCTGCGCGAGCGTGGCCTCCGCGGTGGCGGCCGCGCGAAGGTTGCCGTCGGGCAGGAGCGCGGACACCGGCGCCGGGTCCCGGGCGAACTCGGCGCGGCGCCGGCGGATCGGCGCGACGTGGTCGTTGACCGCGTCGGTCACGATGCGCTCGAGGGTGCCACCGCCGCCGGCTTCCTCGGCGATCTCCCGCGGGTCGGCGCCGCGGCACTCGGTCATCACGCGGTCCGCTCCCGGTGGTGGTCGACGACCTTCGTCGTCAGCGACAGCAGCTGTTCGCGCTCGTCGCCGCTCAGCGCTTCGAGGCTGGCTTTCTCCGCGGCGCGCGCCCGGGGCTTGACCCGCTTGAGCACTTCAGTGCCTTCGCCGGTGAGACTCAGCAGTTTCCGCCGCGCGCTGGCCGGATCCGTCGTCCGGGTCAGCAGCCCGCGGTCCGCGAGCCGCGAGACCAGGGGCGTGAGCGTGGCGGAGTCGATCATGGTCAGCGCGGTGATGTCGGTGAGGCTCGCCGCCGGGTTGTCCGCCAGCGCGAGCAGGACCGTGTACTGGGGCGGGGTGAGCTCGGTGATGCGCTCCTGCCAGCACGCGGTGGTGACCTGGACCGCCCGGCGCAGCATGATCACGTGGTTGCGCCGCAGTCCACCTTGGCGGGACACGGGATTCTCCCTCCTCGCGGGCTCGACTTCTCGTGTACGAAACTTTCGTGCACGAGTAGTATACGGCCTTGATCAACCGCCGTCACCCGGAGGAACCACCCGTGCTCGAGCTCGCGCCCCTGTTCACCCTCGACGTCCGGCTCGCCGCGCCGAAGACCGTCTACAACGGACCGCACGGCGAGCGCCGCCTGATCGACGTCCTCGGCGGGACGTTCACCGGCGAGCGCCTCAGCGGTGAGGTGCTCCCCGGCGGGGCGGATTTCCAGCTGGTCCGGCCCGACGGCGTGGCGGAGATCGACGTGCGCGCCGCGCTCCGCACCGACGAGGGTGACCTGGTTGACCTGACCGGCCGCGGCCTGCGGCACGGCCCGGCGGAGGTGCCGGCGCGGCCGGCGGCCGGGGAGCAGGTCGATCCGGCGTCGTACTACTTCCGCGAGTGCCGCTTCTTCGACGCCGGCGCCCCGCGGGTCGCCTGGCTGAACCGCGTGGTCACCGTCGCGCACGGCGCCCGCGCGCGGTCCTCGGCGAAGATCGACGTCTTCGAGGTGCGGTAGCCGGGCCCGGAGTCATCCGGAGCGGGCGACGCGCAACTGTGCTCCCACGCGTCATCGTGTCGACCCGACACGGTCGTGACCGCGGTGGAGGTAGGGATGACAGCGACAGCCAAGGGGCCTGACGCACGGCCGGCGGACGTACTGGTCGTCTTCGGCATCACCGGCGATCTGGCGAAGGTGATGACCTTCCGTTCGCTCTACCGGCTCGAGGCCCGCGGCCTGCTCACGTGTCCCGTCGTGGGCGTGGCGGCCGACGACTGGGGGCTCGACCGGCTGGTCGAGCGGGCCCGGTCGTCGATCGAGGCGACGGGAGAACTCGACAAGGAGGTCTTCGACCGGTTCGCCGCGAAGCTGTCCTACGTCAGCGGCGACTTCACGGATCCGGGCACCTACGAACGGGTGGGCGCCGCCGTGAACGGCGCCGCCACTCCGGTGTTCTACCTGGAGATCCCGCCGTTCCTGTTCGGCCGCGTGGTCAAGGGGCTGTCGGAGGCCGGGCTGACCGGCGGCGCCCGGCTCGTCATCGAAAAACCGTTCGGGCACGACCGCCAGTCCGCGCGCGACCTGGCCGACGAGCTGCACCAGTACGTCGACGAGTCCCAGCTGTTCCGGATCGACCACTACCTCGGGAAGATGGGGCTGGAGGAGATTCTCCACCTGCGCTTCGCGAACGCCATCCTCGAACCGCTGTGGAGCCGCAACTACCTCGAATGCGTGCAGATCACCATGGCGGAGAGCTTCGGCGTCGAGGACCGCGGCCACTTCTACGACCCCGTCGGCGCGCTGCGGGACGTCGT
Organism: Amycolatopsis sp. NPDC051903; assembly: GCF_044452505.1. NCBI lineage: Bacteria > Bacillati > Actinomycetota > Actinomycetes > Pseudonocardiales > Pseudonocardiaceae > Amycolatopsis > Amycolatopsis sp. NPDC051903. The sequence continues at coordinate 18,676 of NZ_JBITBT010000021.1, forward strand.
CGTCAACCACCTCATGCAGGTGGTCGCGGCCGCCGCGATGGAACCGCCCTCGCGAGGCGACCCGATGACGCTCAAAGACTCGCAGGTCGGCCTGTTCCGGGCGGTGGCGGAGGCCGATCCGGCTCACTACGTGCGCGGCCAGTACGACGGCTACCTCGACATCGACGGCGTGGCCCGCGATTCGGCCACTGAGACGTACGCGGCGCTGCGGCTCGACATCGAAAACTGGCGCTGGGCCGGGGTGCCGTTCTTCATCCGGACCGGCAAGCGGCTGCCGGTGACGCAGACCGAGCTGCGGCTGGTGTTCAAACGTCCGCCCCGGCTGGGTTTCGGGCTGTCCGGGACAGCGGAGCCGAACCAGCTGGTCCTGAGGCTCGACCCGTCGACCGGGGTCCGCATCCAGGTCGACGCGCACCGCGCCGACCTGGCCGGGCTCGCGCCGATCGAGCTCGACATGGAGTTCGCACAGGAGGGCGGCGAGGGTCCGACGCCGTACGAGACCCTGCTGCACGCGGCGATGATCGGGAACAGCATCCGGTTCTCGCGCCAGGACAGCGTCGAGGAGGCCTGGCGGGTCATGCAGCCGTTGCTCGACGCACCGCCGCCCGTGCACAGCTACAAGCCCGGCAGCTGGGGTCCGGAAGCGGGCGCGCACATCACGGCCGGCTTCGGCGGCTGGCGGGCACCCTGGACGTAGCGGCGAGCGGGCTCAGCCGAGGCGCGCCAGCAGGTGGTCTCCCACGCGCAGGGCGTTCGCCATCGCAGTCAGCGCCGGGTTGACCGCGCCGATGCTCGGGAAGAAGCTCGTGTCGACGACGTAGAGGTTGTCGACTTCGTGCGCCTGGCAGTCGGTGTCGAGGACGGAGGTCGCCGGATCGCGCCCGAACCGCACCGTGCCGGCCTGGTGCGCGCAGCCCGCAGCCGGCACGTCGTTCTTCATGTAGACGTCCCGGGGGATCAGGTGGTGCGGGTGCAGCCCCAGGTGGTTCAGGTGTTTTTTCACCCTGCGGTACAGCTGCTCCATCGGTTCCTGGTTGTTCGGGGTGTAGCTGAGCTTGACGTTCCCGTCCCGGCCGAGCGTCACCCGGTTGCCGGGCTGGGGCAGGTCTTCGACGGACAGCCAGAAGTCGACCGCGTGCTCGGCCACGTCGCGCAGCGCGAACGTCGGCGCCAGTGCCGTCGCGATGGGCTTTTCACCGCGGTACATCGGTGCGGACGACTTGCCCACCATCTGCACGTTGCCCATCGGGAACGCGAAGTCGTCGTCGCCGAAGTAGTAGTCGTTCAGCCCCAGCGTCTTCTGGAACCGCGTGTCGTTCTTCTCGGTCGAGATCGCGAGGAACGCGCGGCTGTTGTGGAACACGTAGTTGCGCCCGACCTGGTCCGACCCGTTGGCGAGGCCGCCCGGATGCCGGTCGTTCGCGCTCGCGAGCAGGAGCTTGGCCGAGTTGACCGCGCCCGCCGACACGACGACGACGTGGGCGGAGAAGCGCTGCTCGGCACCGTCCACGTCGGCGACGACCGAGGTCACCGTCCGCCCGGATTCGTCGGTCTCCAGCCGGCGCACGTGCGCGTTGCGGATCAGCGTCACGGTGTCGTGTTCGATGGCCGGCCGCACGGCGATGACCTCGGCGTCGGATTTCGCGTGCACCAGGCACGGGAACCCGTCGCACGTGGCGCAGCGGATGCACGTGCTGAACGCGGGCCGGGCCTCGTCGAGCATGATCCCCGACGGCGCGTGGAACGGGTGCAGGCCGGCGGCGGTCAGGTCGTCGAACAGCCGCTGGATGCGCGGTTCGTGCGACACGGGCGGGAAGGGGTACGGCGCGGACGCCGGCGGTTCGGTCGGATCCTCGCCCCGATTGCCGTGCACCTGGTAGAGCTGCTCGGCCTGCGTGTAGTACGGCTCCAGCTCGTCGTACCCGATGGGCCACCCGGGCGAGACGCCGCCGTGGTGGCGGAGCTCGCCGAAGTCCTGGCGGCGGAGCCGGTACAGCGCGGCTCCGTAGAACTTCGTCGCCCCACCCACGAAGTAGTGGACCTGCGGCTGGAACGGTTTGCCCCGGGCGTCGAACCACTGGTCGGGTGAAATGTAGCGGTTGTCGACGAACACGGCTTCGGCGTCCCAGTTTTCCGCTTCTCGCGGCAGCCAGTCGCCTCGTTCGAGGATCAGGACGCGCTTTCCCGAGGGCGCGAGCCGGTGCGCCAGGGTGCCGCCACCGGCCCCCGATCCCACGATGATGACGTCGTAGTGCTCGGCCATGCCGTTTCCTCCTCAGGAATTGCCGGCTGTCGTCGCCGAGCCGCCGCGCGCCGCGCGCCCGGCTGAGATGTGCGGGGCATCGGCGGTGTCGTCTTCCCAGACGATGCGTTTCGGCTTCGCGGACCATTCGACGATCGCCGCGTGGTCGCGTTCGAAGTAGTCCCAGGCCCAGGACATGAACGCGTCGACCTTGCTGTGCACGCCGCTCAGCAGCATCGCGTGGACCCCGAGCCAGGCCGCGAACGCCAGCGGGCCGTCGACCTGGTGGCGGTGCTTGCCGACCTCGGCGACGGCGGCGTTGCGACCGATCATGGCCATGATGCCCTTGTCCTTGTAGTGGAACGGTTTCGTCGGCTGCCCGCTTCGCTCGCGCAGGATGTTGGCGGCCGCCCACTCACCCGACTGCTGGGCTACCGAGCCCAGCTGCGGCAGCGTCGCTCCGTGGTGTGCCGGGATGTTGGCGGCGTCGCCGACCGCGTACACCCCCGGAAGTCCCTCGACCGTCAGGTCGGGCAGCACGTCGACCCGCCCGCCCCGGCCGGTCTTGAGCCCGGCGGCGGCTTGCACCACGGGCGCCGCCGACTCGCCCCCGCCCCAGATGACGGTGCGGGTGGGGATGGCGCTGCCGTCGTCGAGCTCCACCCGGTCGGCGTGCACCGACGCGACCCCCGTGTCGAGGCGCGGCTCGGCGCCCTGCTCGGTGAGCCGCTCGTACGCGTACTCGTGCGACCGGTCGGAGAGCGCGCCGAGCAGCTTGCTGCCGCGGTCGATCAGGAAGATCTTCCCGGACGCCGGGATCCGTTCCATGGTCGCGAGGGCGGTCATCAGCTCGGTGAGCGCGCCGGTGATCTCGACGCCGGTCGGCCCGCCGCCCACGACGACGATGTCGAGGGCGTCCTGGTCGAGCTCCCCGGCCGCGACCGCGCGCAGCAGGTCCTGCACGTGCAGCCGCAGCCGCTCGGCGTCGGCCACCGAGTAGAGCGGGAACGCGTGCTCGGCGGCGCCGGGGACCCCGAAGTACTCGGGCTGCGCGCCGGCCGCGATCACGAGGTGCGAGCCGCTGATTTGCTCGCCGCCCGACAGCGTCAGGCTGAGGTTCGCGACGTCGAGGTCCGTCACGTGCGCGGTGCGGACCTCGACCGTCGGGAGGTCGTGGAAGATCACCCGGTGCGGACGGGCGATGTCCTCCGCGGGCAGCTGCGCGGTGGCGACCTGGTAGAGCAGCGGCTGGAACTGGTGGTAGTCGTTGCGGTCGACGAGCGTCACCCCGATGCCCTCGTCTCCGAGCCGCTGCGCGCACGCGACGCCGGCCAGCCCGCCGCCCAGCACCACGACGTCCCGGCTCTCGGCTCCCGGCCCGGTCACAGCGACAGCTCCTTCAGGTAGTCGGACAGGATGATCCGGCTGGCCGCCTGGATCAGGGCGAGGTGGGAGAACGCCTGGGGGAAGTTCCCGAGGTGCCGCGCCCGGTCGACCTCGAACTCCTCCGCGTACAGGCCCAAGGGCGACGCGATCCGCAGCAGCCGCTCCATCAGGTTCGTCGCCCGGCCCATCTCGCCGACCACGGCGAGCGCGGAGACCAGCCAGAACGAGCAGATCAGGAACGTGCCCTCCTTGCCGGACAGCCCGTCGTCGGTTTCGTCGGTCCGGTAGCGCAGGACGAAGCCGTTCTCGCTCAGCTCCTGGTCGATCGCGTCGACGGTCTTGCGCATCCGTTCGTCGGTGCCCGGCAGGAACCCGAAGAGGGCCGCGAGCAGGGTCGAGGCGTCCAGCGCGTCGGTGTCGTAGTGCTGCCGGAGCACGCCGCGGTCGCTCACCCCGTGCTCGAGGATGTCCGCGCGGATCTCGTCCGCCGTCGAGCGCCACTGGCTCGCGAGCTTGTCGTCGTCGCGGATGTTGGCCAGCTTGGCGGCCCGGTCGAGTGCCACCCAGCCCATCAGCTTCGACGACACGTAGTGCTGCGGTTTGCCGCGGGCCTCCCAGATGCCCTGGTCCGGATCGCGCCACGCGGCGGTCGCACACGCTGCCTGCGACTGGACCAGCGGCCAGAGCCGGCGCGGCAGGTGCTTGCTCCTGGCGGTGTGCAGCAGCAACGAGTCCAGGACCGCGCCGAAGACGTCGTTCTGGCGCTGGTCGAACGCGCCGTTGCCGACGCGCACCGGCCGGGCACCTTCGTAACCGCTCAGGTCGTCGCGAGTGGACTCGGTCAGATCCCGGCGTCCGTCGATGCCGTACATGATCTGCAGGCCACCGTCGGTGTTCGGGTCGAGGTCGGCGACGAACTGCATGAACTCGTCGGCTTCCCAGTCGAGGTTCAGGTAGTGCAGCGCCTGGAGCGTGAACGTCGTGTCGCGGATCCAGGTGTAGCGGTAGTCCCAGTTGCGCTCACCGCCCGGTGACTCGGGCAGCGATGTCGTCAGCGCCGCGACCGTCGCGCCGGTCGGCATGTAGGTCAGGCCCTTGATGGTGAGCGCCGAGCGCTCGATGGGGTGGCGCAGGGGGTGGTCCGGGATGCGGGCGCGGGCGAGCCAGGTGCGCCAGAACTGGATCGTCGCGTCGATCCGGGCCTGCGCGTCCTCGACGTCGCTGGGCGACGCCAGCCCCTCGGCCCACGACAGTGCGCAGAACGCCTTGTCGCCCTTGGCCAGCACGTGCCGAGCCCGCGCCGCGCCGCCCTCGATGCCGATGAGCATGTCGGTGCTCAGCCGGAAGGTCTGCCCGGCCCCGGTCGCGTCGGCGGTGTGGTCGTCGTCGCCGACGATGGTCCAGACCGCCGGCACCCGCCCGTAGTCGAACGCCGGCTCGCAGACCAGTTCGACCTCCAGCGCACCTTCGAGACATTCGACGGTGCGCACGAGCAGGTGGTCGGCGTCGTAGTCGGCGGGCGGCCTCGTGTGGGGCGTGACGGTGTCGCGGGCGCGCCGCGGACCCATCGTCAGGGCGTCGTGCACCATCAACCAGCCGCGCGGTGTGTGCCAGGCGGTGGTCATGACGTTCGTGCCGGGCACGTAGGCGCGTGCGGTGGGCACGTTGATCCCGTACGGACCGAACCGGAACGAGCCGGCTCCGCGGTCGAGCAGGTTGCCGAAGGTGCTCGGGGCGTCGAACGCGGGCAGGCAGAGCCAGTCGACGGAGCCGTCCGGTGCGACCAGCGCACCGGTGTGACAGTTCGACAGGAACGCGTAGTCCGCGATCGGCGGGAAGGGCGACGTCGTGGAACTCACGGAGGCTCCTTCACAGTCGTGACGCGCGAAAGCGCGCGCCTGCTTCGACGATCGGGGGACCGGGCTGCGCGGCAATCACCCTTCGCGGGTGATTGCGGCACGCCTCAGCCGGCCTCGGGGCCGGCGACGTCCTCGACGCCTTCCTCGGGCAGCAGCCGGCGCTGGTCGAGCACGTAGAGCAGCACGAAGCCGGGAACCACGAGCAGAACCAGCAGGCCCGTCACGACCACCAGCGCGGCCAGGGTTCCGGTGGGCGCGGCGGCAGCGGAAACGGTGAGCGTCGGCGGCAGGAGGTACGGCCACTGGGCGAAACCCCAGCTGGCGATGACCGACGCCACCGCGACGACGGCGAGCACTCGCGCCCCGCGGGGGGAATTGCGGATCAGCAGCACCAGAGCGCCGAACCCGCTCAGCACGCTGAGCACGACCCAGGGCAGCGCCCACGAGAGCAGGCGGTCGAAGACGGGCGAGGCCGACGAGCGCAGGACGACGAAGCCGATCACCGCCGCCACGGCCGCGACCACGGCGGTCACCACGGCGCGGCGGCGGAAGTAGGCCACGAGCACGGCGTCGTCCGCGAGCCGGGCCTCCCGGACGAGGTACACCGCCGCCAGGTACGCGGCCAGCACGACCGCCAGCACCCCGGTCACGATCGAGGTCGGGTTCAGCCAGCTGTCGACGGGATCACCGGCCTCCCCGCCGGCCGGCACGTGACCGGACGCGATGCCGCCCGCGATCGCGCCGAAGCAGAACGGCACGAGCACGGACGAAAGCGCGAACGCGCCACCGAAGACACGGCGGAACCGGACGGTGACCACCGTCTTGCGGAACGCGAAGCTCGCGCCGCGCAACACGATCCCGAACGCCGCGATGGCCAGCGGGACGAACGCGGTCAGGGTGATCGACTGGAACGCCGAGGGGAAGGCGGACCACGTGACGACCAGGATGAAGATCAGCCAGACGTGGTTGGCCTCCCACACCGGGCCGATCGAGTGCTCCACCAGGTGGCGTGGCGCCGCACCCCGCTCGGGCCCGCCGGCGGTCAGGTCCCAGAATCCTGCGCCGAAGTCGGCTCCGCCGAACACCGCGTAGGTCGCGATGGCGATCAGCAGCACGGCCGCGACGGCGGTGCTCACGGCTCGGGCTCCCCGGTCTTGGCCGGCTCGGGTTTCTTCGCCGGGCTGTACGGCGCGTCCAGCTCGACGAATCCGCCGGCGCGGCGGAACCGCCGGCTCATCGAGCGCAGCACCACGATCGTCGTGACACCGAGCGCGAGGTAGAGCACGAGCACGGCGATGAAGGTGATCCAGACGCCCGTGTTCCCCGTCGCGGCGGCCTCGACCTTCATCAGGTTGTAGACGATCCACGGCTGGCGGCCGACCTCGGTGACCACCCACCCGGCCTCCATCGTGACGACCGAGAGCACGCCCGTGCACGCCGCGGCGCGCAGGAACCACTTGCTCGCCGGCATGTGCCGCCGGAACAGCCAGATCGCGCCGTACCAGAGCGCCAGCAGGAACAGCAGGGTCCCGAGCCCGACCATCACGTCCCAGGCGAGGTGGACGATGTTGGCCTCCAGGATCGTCGGGCGCGCGTCGGGCGGCACGATGTCGAGCCCCTGCACGACGGTCGAGCGACCGGTGGAAGGGTTCGACAGCCACGACGCGAGGCCCGGGATCGGGATGCCGCCGGTGACCGTGCCGTCCGCGTTGAGGTGGCCCAGCAGTACCTCGGGCACGTCCGAGCTGGTCGTCGGCACCAGTTCGATGGCGGCGAACTTGACGGGCTGGTCGCTGTAGACCCAGCGCGCCAGGGTGTCGCCGACGATGATCTGGATGGGTGTCGCGATGGCGGCGACGGTGAACGGGATGAGGAACCCGAGTTTGTGGTAGCGATCGGTGCGGCCGCGCAGCATCCCGACCGCGTACACCGAGGAGATCAGGAACCCGCCGACCAGGTAGGCGGCGACGACCATGTGCGCGGCCTGCAACGGCATCGCGTCGTTGAAGATCACCGCCACCGGATCGACGTCGATGATCTCGCCTTGCGCGTTGGCCGTAAACCCGGACGGGGCGTTCATCCAGGCGTTCGCCGCGACCACGGAGATCGCGCCGAACACCCCGGCGACGGCGATCGGCACGCCGGTCCAGAAGTGCGGCCACGGTTTCAGCCGCCGCCAGCCGAAGATGTAGATCGCGACGAAGATCGCCTCGGTGAAGAAGAACAGCCCCTCGAACGCGAACGGCACGCCGAAGGCCTCACCCCAGGTCCCCATGAACCGCGGCCACAGCAGCCCGAACTCGAGGCTCAGCACGGTCCCCGTCACCGCTCCCACGGCGAACGTCACGGCCATGTACTTCGACCAGCGCTGCGCGAGCACCAGCGCCGCGCGGTCGTCGTGCCGCAGCGCCCGGTAGTTCGCGATCAGCACCATGAACGCCCACGACACCCCGAGCGGCACCAGGATGATGTGGAAGGCGAGGGTGAACGCCATCTGCGAACGCGCCCACGGAACGGGGTTCACCCCGGCGGCCATGGTCGCCAGGCCGGTCAGCGTCTCGCCCACGGTCACCTCTGCCTGCCAGGGCACGACCGCGGCCGCGCCGAGGGTTCGCCGGTTGCGGCGATGCCCCGACCCTGACGGCTCCCGCGCCCGCCGGGCATCACCTCGCGGGGATGACGTCGGCCGGAAACCCGAGCGGCCGCAGCGCCCGGACGTCGCCGGGCCGCCGCGGGAAGACGGCGCTCACCGCCCCGGTGTCCGGTGCGGGTCCGCCGACTTCCCGGGTTGCCGATTCACCGACGGCGTTTTCGGCTGTGAGCGGCGCGAGCCGTACCGGGATCCGTGGTGAGCTGGGGGTGGCGCAGCATCAGGTCCCGCAGGTAACCGGCTTTCGTCTTGCGAGCGACAGCGATGAACCCCGTGAGGCTGGGGGCTCGGTCGCCGGAGCGCCAGGCGAGTGCGAGTGGCCGGTGGGGGAGCGGTTCGGCCATCGCGATGAAGCGGACTCCGTGCCGGCCGAGGTTGGCGAACGACGTCGGCAGGAGCGCGATTCCGGTCCCGGCGGCCACGAGCGCGAGGATCGTCTGGATCCGCGGGGATTCCTCGGCGACCGGGGGCTGGATGTCGTGCTGCCGGAACAGCTCGACGACGTCGGCGAACGTCGTACGGGCGGCGGCCCGGGTCCAGAGCACCACCGGTTCGTGGGCGAGGGTCGCGGGGTCGATCAGGTCTTGCCCGCTGAGCGGGTGATCGTCGGGCACCACCGCGGCCAAGGGATCTTCGATGAGGGTTTCCACGGCGAGAGCCGGTTCGTCGATGGGACCGCGCAGGAATCCGACGTCGAGTTTGTGCGCGAGCAGCTGCGCCACCTGCTCGTGGCTGCCGAGCTCCGTCAGCTCGAGCTTGACGTCGGGGTACTCGCGGTGGTGGGCACGCATGATGGTGGCGAGCACACCGTTGACCGCCGCCTGCAGGGCGCCGATGCGCACCTGCCCGAGCTGTCCGGTGGCCGCCCGGCGGGCCGCCGCGAACGCCCGTTCGCTGTGCACCAGGGCGAGCCGCGCTTCGGCGAAGAGCGCCTCGCCGGCGTCGGTGAGTTCGATCGGCCGTCGGGAGCGGTCGATGAGCTCGGCGCCGAGTTGCTGCTCGAGCTTGCGGATCTGCTGGCTGAGCGGTGGTTGCGCGATGTGGAGGCGATCGGCCGCCCGCCCGAAGTGACGTTCCTCGGCCACCGCGACGAAGTACCGGAGCAGCCGCAGCTCAGGGTCCGCCATATCCACAGTGTATCGACCTGCGTAGTGAATGTCGGATTTGGTGATGAGAACTGTTATATCCACCGGATATTCGAGAAGACCACACATGTCTTGGACGGTCTACTCGGCGGCGGTTACGGTCGGGGAAGCCGGCCGGTGGACCTGATCGCCGGCTCGCCGCCGGCCGCGAACGTCCGCCGTCTCGAGGAAGTGATATGCAGCTCTACGAGGCTCTTGCCGCGGCACTGATCGATCTCGACGTCCGTCCGCTGTTCGGGGTGATGGGCGACGCGAACATGGCCTGCGTCGCGGAATTCCGGGAGCGCGGCGGGCAGTACGTGGGCACGGCGCACGAGGGTGGCGGGGTCGCCATGGCCGACAGCTGGGCACGCGCCACCGGCCGGGTCGGGTTCGCGACGGTGACGCACGGACCCGGCGTGACCAACACCATGACCGCGGTGGTGGAGGCGGTGCGGAGCCGAACCCCGGTACTCGTGCTCACGGGCGAAACCCCGGCGGAGCCGACCCATTTCCAGCGGCTCGACCTGCCCGCCTTCGCCGCGGCGGCGGGGGCCGGCCACGAGCGCGTCTACCGGCCGGAGACGCTGGCTCGAGACCTCGAGCGGGCGCTGCGCCGCTGCGTGGCCGAACGCCGGCCGGTGGTGTTCGACGTTCCGCACGGGTTGCTGCAGTCGCCCGTCGAGGATCTCCAGCGTGTCCGGGCGCCGGCCCGAGGTGAGCGGTGCGTTCCCGGTGAAGCGGACCTCGACGCAGCACTGGGGCTCATCGCGGCGGCGAACCGGCCGATCGTGCTGGCCGGGCGGGGAGCGGTCGAATCCGGCGCGCGCGAGGCCCTCGTGGACCTCGCCGGGGTTCTCGCCGCTCCAGTCGCGGCCTCGGTGCTGGCGAAAGACCTCTTCCGCGGACAGCCCGGCGATCTGGGCATCTGCGGCACCCTCGCCCACGGCCCGGCGAGCGCGGCTCTCGCCGAGTCCGACTGCGTCATCGCGTTCGGCGCGAGCCTCAACGTCTACACCTCGTTGCGGGGTGAGCTCTTCGCGGGCAAGAAGATCGTCCAGATCGACCACGATCCCCGCCGGTTCGGCTGGTACACGCCGGTGACCGAGGCCGTGGTGGGTGACGCCGAAGCGGTGGCCTCGGCGATGGCCGCGACGTTGCGCGAAAGCGGGCGCACGCCCAGCCGGGCTTGGCTCGAGCGGGTGCGAGCCGAGGTGAGTGCGTTCGAGCCCGGCGCCGAGTTCACCGATGAGTCGGGCGGTGACACGGTCGACGTCAGGACGGCGGCACTGCGTCTCGACCGGATCCTGCCCGCGCGCCGGAACCTGGTGAGCGACATGGGCCGGTTCGTGAACGCCGCGTGGCGGCACCTCCACGTTTCCGACGCGCGCGCTTTCACCACGATGGGCGGCTTCGGTGCGGTCGGGCTGGGGTTGGCCGGGTCCCTGGGGATGGCTTTCGCCCGCCCCGGCGAGCCGACTGTGTGCACCATCGGCGACGGCGGCTTCATGATGAACCCCGCCGAACTGGCCACGGCGGTCCGCGAAAAACTTCCGCTCGTCGTCCTGGTGTTCAACGACGGCGCGTACGGCGCCGAGTACCACAAACTGGCGGGCTACGGCATCGATCCCGCGCATTCCTACACCTCCTGGCCCGATGTTCGGGGGGTGGCGGAAGGACTCGGCGCGCGAGCGGTTTCCGTGCGGAAACCGGAGGAGTTCGACGCGATCGAGGGGCTCGTCGAGAACCTCGACGGGCCACTGGTCGTCGACATCCGGCTGGATCCGGCGGTCGACATCGCGTCCTGACGCAGAGGAGTGCACGAGTGACCGGCGGCATCATGGACGGCACCGACGAAACGCTCGCCACGGAAATCGCGGTAACCGGGCGGGTGGTGCTCGCCGAGATCGCTGTCGCCGCCGGACGGCGGTGATCACGTGACGACGGCCGTGGCCGTCACCGTTCCTCGGAGGCGAAGGCGTCGAACGTCGCCCGCAGCAGGTGGACGTGTTCGTCGATCAGCACCTCCCGGAGGCGCTGGGCCGCGACGGGAAGGTAGCGGCCGCGGACGCGGGCGATCCCGATCGTGCGTTCGGCGCCCGCATCCGCGAGATCGGTCTCCGGGGGACTCCACCGGCGCTCGGGTCCCGCGGCGGGCGGCAAGACCGCGACGCCGAGGCCGGCGCCCACCAACCCGCGCACGGTCGGGACATCGGCACCTTCGAACACGATCCTCGGCCGGACGTTCGCCTCGGTGCAGAGGTCGTCGGTGATCCGGCGCAGCCCGTAGCCGGTCTTGAGCGCGACGAAGGGCCGGTCCGCGACGTCACGCAGGCGAGCGGGACCCTTCCCCGGGGTGGTGTCCCCGGGCGGGGTCACCAGCACGAGCCGCTCCGTCCACAGTGGAGTCCACTCGACGTCCGGGCGGACCGGATCGGGTGACGTGAGACCGAGATCGACCTGCCCGCTCTCGAGCATCCCGACCACGTGCTCCGCTCCGCCCTGGGAGAGCAGGAACCGGACGCGGGGGAAGGTGGCGCGAAACTTCTGGACCAGCCCCGGGATCAAGGTCGGCCCGAGGCTCGGGACGAAGGCGAGCGCGACTTCTCCGCGTTCGGGGTCGGTCGCGTCCGCCACCGCGGTCCGGCCGGCGTCCAGCGAGCGCATCGCGTCTTCCACGTGCGTGCGGAACAACTCACCGTAGCGGTTGAGGCGGACGACCCGGCCTTGCCGGTCGAACAACGGGATCCCCAGCTCGTCCTCGACGCGCCCGATCGCTTTGCTCACCGCCGATTGCGACATGTGCCGAGCCTCCGCCGCCCGTCCGAAGTGGTCGGTGCGGGCGCACGCGAGGAAGACGTCCAGGTCGCGAAGCTCCATCGCCGCCTCATTCCTCAGAAGAATTGATCTAAGAAAATTCTTTCACTGGACGCAATGATAACCCGCTCCTAGCGTCTGAGGGCAGTTCCCGAACGACGATGTGCGGAGGCAGGAAGTCATGACACTGGCCCAGAACGAGCGGAGCGCCGCCGAGCTCGTCGAGCACTACTTCGACCAGCCGTGGAGCGACGGTCTGCCGGTCGTTCCGCCCACCCCCGAACTGGTCGAGCAGATGGTCGAGGCGTTGGGCGGCACCGGTTCGGTCGTCGAGGGACGGGTTCCGCCCCGCTGGGGCACGCTCACGCGCCAGGTTCTCGCGGTGAACATGGTTTTGGCCGGGTGCAAACCCGAGTACGCGCCGGTGGTGAAGGCGGCCGTGCACGCGATCTGCGAGCCGCGCTTCAACCTCAACGGCCTCCAGGCGACCACGCACGTGACCTCGCCACTGCTGGTGGTCAACGGCCCGATCCGCACCGAGATCGGCATGAACTCCGGAGGCAACGTCTTCGGTTCCGGCAACCGGGCCAACGCCACGATCGGCCGCGCGATCCGGCTCGTCATGCTGGCGGTCGGCGGGGGCATCCCGGGGGACCTCGACAAGAGCACGCTCGGGCACCCGGGCAAGTACACCTTCTGCATCGCGGAGAACGAGGAAGCGAGCCCGTGGGCGCCCTACCACGTCGAGCACGGCTACGCCCCCGAAGACAGCACGGTGTTCGCGATCGCCGCTGAGGCCCCGCACAGCGTGACCAACCACGTGTCGGACGACCCCGAGGGCATCCTCGACAGCATCGCCTCCGGCATGCGCACCATCGCGCACAACAACAGCGTGCTCGGCGGCAGCTGCACGATCGTGATCGGCCCGGAGCACGCCGAAACCATCAACAAGCACGGCTGGACGCGCCACGACGTGCGCAGCTACCTGTGGATGAACAGCGCCAACCGGTTCGGCGAAATCGCCCACGGCCACCGCTACGGCAAGGTCTACAACCGGAACCTGCCCAAGTGGTACCGCCGGGATCTCGAGTCGCCGATCCCGATCGTGGAAACGCCCGACGATCTGCACCTGTTCGTGGCCGGTGGTCTCGCCGGCCGCTTCTCGGCGGTCCTGCCCGGCTGGAGCCGGGCCACCGTGCCGGTCCTGCAGCCGATCGCGAGCACCCGGGGCGAGCTCCCGCAGGCGGCCGACGGGCCCGACTGCTCCGACGGCACCTGCCGCCTCTGATCCCCTTCACCACCCCGAACGGAGAACGACCGAAATGGACAGTTTCACCACCTTCGACCCCACCGGGACCGTCGAGGCGGCCGCGCAGCCGGCCGCGCCCCGCGTGAGCGCGACCAAGGGCGCCCGGCTGGCCGTGCTCAACAACACGAAGTGGAACGCCTCCAAGCTGCTCCGGCTTTCCGTGGCGGAGATGGAGGCACTCGGCGCGAAGTTCGACAGCGTGCGCTTCTACGACAAGCACCACTTCTCCTCCGACGCCGATCCGGCCTTGCTCGACCGGATCGCCGCCGAGAACGACATCGTGCTCACCGCCATCGGTGACTGTGGTTCGTGCACGTCTTCGTGCGTCAACGACGGCATCCAGATGGAGCTGCGGGGCCTTCCGGCCGCCGTGATCGTGACGACCGAGTTCGAGCGCGAGGCGACCCTGCAGAAGCGTGCTCACGGGATGGACGAGCTGCAGCCCGTCGTGATCACCCACCCCATTTCCTCCCTCGCCCCGGACCTGCTGAGCGGCCGGGCCCGCGAAGTCGCGCCCCAGGCCCTGTCGATCTGGGTCACCGGCGAGCGCCCGGCCGCCCGGGTCTGACACCGAAGGGGAGCCGAGATGCCAGAAGCAGTGGACGTGCTGATCGTCGGCGGTGGGCCGGCGGGGCTCACCGCGGCGATCTACACCGCGCGGGCCGCGCTGAACGTGGTCGTGCTGGAGGGCGAACCGTCGTCCACTTCGGACCAGCCCGGCGGCCAGCTGATGCTGACCACCGACGTGGAGAACTACCCCGGGTTCCCGCGCGGAGTGACGGGCCCGCAGCTGATCGCCGATCTGCGCGAGCAGGCGACGAAGTTCGGTGCTCGCCTCGTGCCGGGAAAGGCTGTCCGGCTGGGCCTGGCCCGGTCCCCGTTCCCGGTGGAAGTCAGCGGCGACGCCGGTGCGTTCCTCGCTCGATCCGTCATCGTCGCCACCGGTTCGCGGACCCGGATGCTCGGACTGCCGCGTGAGGACGAGCTCATCGGCCGCGGGGTGTCGACCTGCGCGACGTGCGACGGTTTCTTCTTCCGGGGGCACGACATCGCCGTCGTCGGCGGGGGAGACTCCGCGGTGGAGGAGGCGCTGTTCCTCTCGCGATTCGCCCGTACCGTCACGATCATCCACCGGCGGGACGAGCTGCGAGCCTCGAAGATCTTGCAAGAGAGGGCGGAACGCGAGCCCAAGATCACCGTGCGCTGGAACAGCGTCGTCGATTCGTTCGTCGGTGAAGATCGTCTCGAGGGCGTCCGGCTGCGCGACACCGCGGCCGGAGCCGACGCCGTGCTCCCGGTCACCGGCTTGTTCCTGGCGATCGGCCACCTGCCCAACACCGCGGTCTTCGGGCAGCAGCTGGCGCTCGACGATTCGGGCTGCGTGCGCACCGGTCGCGGCTCGGGGACGAGCGTCCCGGGCGTCTTCGCGTGTGGCGACGTGCAGGACCCGGTGTACCGGCAGGCGATCACGTCGGCCGGCAGCGGGTGCACGGCCGCGCTCGACGCCGAACGCTGGCTCGAGGAACACGCCCACGAGCGCAGCCTGGCGGGCGAGCCGGCCGTACTGACCCCGGAGAGTGTGCGATGACCACCCGGAGCCCCATCCGTCCCTGGGACCTCCTGTCGCTCGACGACGAGATCGGCGACGAAGACAAGGACATCCGCGACACCGTGCGGCGATTCTGCGACGACCGGGTGCGCCCCCACGTGGCGACCTGGTTCGAGCAAGCGCGGCTGCCGATTCGCGATCTCGCTCGCGAACTCGGAGTGCTGGGCATGCACCTGCACGGCTACGGGTGCGCGGGCACGAGCGCCACGGCGTACGGCCTGGCTTGCCACGAGCTGGAGGCGGCCGACTCCGGGATCCGCAGCCTGGTCTCGGTCCAAGGGTCGCTGGCCATGTTCGCCGTTCACCGCTTCGGTTCGGAAGACCACAAACGACAGTGGCTGCCCGAGCTGGCGACGGGGCGGGCCATCGGCTGCTTCGGGTTGACCGAGCCGGACCACGGCTCCGACCCCGCCGGCCTGCGCACCACCGCCAAGCGGGACGGTGCCGACTGGATCCTCAACGGCAGCAAGATGTGGATCACCAACGGGTCGGCCGCCGACGTCGCGGTGGTCTGGGCTCGGGCCGACGAGCGGATCCGGGGCTTCCTCGTTCCCACCGGCACCAAGGGGTTCAGCGCACCCGAGATCACGCGGAAGATGTCCTTGCGCGCCTCGGTCACCTCCCAGCTCGTGCTGGAGGACGTCCGGCTGCCCGCCGATGCCGTGCTGCCGGAGGCCGAGGGCCTGTCCGGGCCGCTGTCCTGCCTGAACGAGGCGCGGTACGGCATCGTGTTCGGGGCGCCCGGGGCGGCGCGCGAATGCCTGGAAACCGCCATCGATTACGCGATCGAGCGGCCGGTGTTCGGCCGGTCGCTGGCCGGGTTCCAGCTGACCCAGGCCAAGCTCGCCGACATGGCGGTCGAACTGGGCAAGGCCATGCTCCTCGCGCTCAGGCTCGGCCGGCTGAAGGACGCGGGCCGGATCAGCCCGCACCAGATCAGCGTCGGCAAGCTGAACAACGTCCGCGAGTCGATCGCCATCGCCCGCGAGTGCCGGACCGTTCTCGCCGCGAACGGGATCACCTTGGACTACCCCGTGATCCGCCACGCCGGCAACCTCGAATCCGTGCTGACCTACGAGGGCACCTCCGAGATCCACCAGCTCACCGTCGGTCAGGCCCTGACCGGGATCGGAGCGTTCAAGTGAGCGGCACCGGCGCGTTGCACGGCCTTCGCATCGCCGATTTCACCCGGGTCCTGTCGGGCCCGTACGCGACGATGCTGCTGGGCGATCTCGGCGCCGAAGTGATCAAGGTCGAGCGCCCGGGCTCGGGCGACGAGACCCGTTCGTGGGGGCCGCCGTGGTACGAGGGGCAGGCCACGTACTACCTCGGCGCGAACCGGAACAAGTCGGCGGACGGCATCGACCTCGGCACCGAGGCGGGCCGGGCGCGAGCGCGAGCCCTGATCGAACAGTCCGATGTGGTCGTGCAGAACTTCCGCCCGGGCACCATGGAACGCTTCGGGCTCGGCTACGAACAGCTGGCCGGCGCGCTGCCCGGACTCGTCTACTGCTCGATCAGCGGATTCGGGTCGGCGGGCGGAGCGGACCTGCCGGGCTACGACCTGATCGTCCAAGCCGCGGGCGGGCTCATGAGCATCACCGGACCCGACGACGCGACGCCGATCAAGACCGGCGTCGCCCTCGTCGACGTGATCTGCGGCCTTCACGCCGTCACCGGAATCCTCGCGGCGCTGCGGCACCGCGACGAAACGGGTTCGGGCCAGCACATCGAGGTGAACCTGTTCTCCTCGCTGCTGTCCGCGCTGGCCAACCAAGCGTCCGCCCACGTCGCGACCGGGCACGTCCCCCGGGCGCTGGGCAACCGGCATCCCAGCATCGCTCCGTACGAGACGATGAAAACGGCCGACCGGCCACTCGCCATCGCCGCCGCCAACGACAAACTCTTCGCGACACTGGCCCACTGCCTCGGCCGTCCCGATCTGGTCGGCGACGAGCGGTTCGCGACGAACCCCCTGCGGGTGACCAACCGGCACCAGCTCGTCGAGGAACTCGAAGCGACCCTGACCCGCGCACCGGCCGACCACTGGTTCGGCCTGCTCCGCGCGGCGGGGGTTCCCTGCAGCCCGATCAACGACCTGGAGCAGGCGTTCGAACTGGCGAGCGCGCTCGACCTGGACGCCGTCGTCCCGATCACGTGCCCCGACACCGGGACGACGTTCCCGCAAGTCGCCTGTCCGATCCGGCTGTCGAAAACCGCGGCGACCTACCGCCTCGTGCCGCCACCGCTGCCCACATAGCGGCGGAAAGCGCCCCAGCACGAAAAAGCCGAGGAACGTCAGCTCCACACCCCAGAACTGTCAACGTCGACACCGGGGAGCGCGCAGCGCAACCGAGTGTCCTTCCCCCAGGAGGACCGTCCATGACAAGCTCAGGTACCACGGTCGACCGGCCGGCGCGGCAACTCGTCGCCGGGGCGGCCGGTCATTTCGTCGAGTTCTTCGATTTCCTGATCTACTCGTACCTGGCGATCTACTTCGCCGGCCAGTTCTTCCCGTCTTCCTCCGGTTCCCAGCTGGTGCCGCTGCTGAGTGCGTTCGCGGTGTTCGCGGTCGGTTTCCTCGTCCGGCCGGTCGCCGGCCTCGTGATCGGCGTGTTCGCCGACCGCTACGGACGCCGGGCGGCCATGAGCGTCAGCGTGTGGATGATGGGCACGTCGAGCCTGTTGATCGCGATCACGCCCACGTACGCGCACATCGGCGTCGGCGCGCCGATCGTGCTCGTCGTCGCGCGCCTCCTCCAAGGTCTTTCGGCCGGCGGTGAGTACACGGCGGCGGCGGCCTTCCTCGTCGAATCCGCACCGGCCCACCGGCGGGCGTTGTTCTCGAGCTTCATGTTCGTGAGCTCGAGCGTCGGCAAGATGGTCGCGCTGGGCGTGGTCGCGTCGCTCGCCGGCGTTCTCGGCGACGAAGCGATGCGCAGCTACGGATGGCGCATCCCGTTCGCCCTCGGCGCGGTCGTCGCGATCGTCGCCTGGTGGATTCGGCACCGGTCGCAAGAAACGCTCGCTTCGGCGCCGGACGGCGACTCGCCGGCCAAACCCGGCCTGTTCGAAGCGCTCCGCCGGCACCCGGTGCCGAGCTTGCAGGTGGTGGGACTGGTCGCCGGAATCGGCGGGAGCGTGTACCTCTGGACGACCTACTTCCCGACGTACGCGGCCCTCGTGACCCACCTCGGTGCGTCGTCCTCGATGATCGCGAGCCTGATCGGCCTGGCCTGCTACACCGTCGCCGCCCCGGTGGTGGGCGTGCTCGCCGACCGGGTCGGCACGCGTCCGCTCCTCTACGCGTTCGCGATTTCGACCGCGGTCGGCACGGTGCCGCTGCTCCACTTGATGTCCGCGGGCTTCGCCGGAGCCCTCACCGCGCAGATCATCGGCCTCGTCTTCACCTCGTTCGGCACCTCGATCATGGCGGCCGTCCTCGTGCAGTTGTTCCCGCAACGCGTTCGCGTGGCCGGCACGGGATTCCCCTACGCGCTCTCGATCGCGATCTTCGGCGGCACGGTCTCGACGATCGGGACGGCACTGGTGAACGCCGGTGCCGAGAGCTGGTTCGGCTGGTACATCGCCGGTCTCTCGGTGATCACGCTGATCTCCACGATCAGCCTGCGCGGTCGTCGCCGGCGCGAAACACCCGGCGAACAGGGAGCTTCGGCCCAAGCCGAGCCGGCCGGCAGCACCCGAGCCGGAGAACGCGCCTGAGGCCGGGGCAGCCGCCCGGCCCCGGCCGGCGGGGCGGGCTCGGCGGGGCCGAAGGAGGGTGTGCGGCCGGCTCGGGGCCCCGCTCGTGCGGGTCTCCTCCCGATGCCGGGTCCGAAGTGGACAGCATGGTGGCAGCACTCGCACCGCGGCTGGTGTTGCTGGCACTGCTCGACGTGGACTGCAGCATCACCGAGGCGGCGCGCCGGCTGGGAATTCCGCAGCCCACGGCCAGCCGATGGCTTGCGCAGCTGGGCGCCGAGCTCGGCGCAGCGGTGACCGTGAAGATCGGCCGCCGGGTCCGGCTCACCGCGGCGGGTGAGCATCTCGTCCGCAGCGCCGTGTCCTGCGTTGCGGCTCTGCGCGACGGGTGCCGTCAGGTCGCCGGCGAACGCGATCCGCGGCGTGGCCGGGTGAGCTTCGCGTTCTTGAACACGATGGGACAACGGCGGGTTCCCGAGTTGCTGCGGGGGTTCCGCCTCAGGCATCCCGACGTGCGGTTCGTCCTGTCCCAGGGCTCCGGGGAAGAGGTTCTCGCCCAGGTGGAGTCGGGTGAGTGCGATCTCGCGCTCATGACCCGCCGGCCCGGCTGCTCGCAGCTCGAGCAGGTGGTCCTCGGCGAGCAACGGGTCGTCGCGGCGATCCCGGCGAGTCACCCGCTGGCGCGGCGGGCGCGGATCCGGATCGGCGAGCTGGCCGGCGAACGGTTCGTCGGGTTCAAGGAGAGTTTCGGCTTCCGGAAGTTCACCGACGACCTCTGCCGCGCGGCCGGGTTCACTCCCCGGCAGGCGTTCGCCGGGGAGGACGTCGAGACCGTGCGCCGGCTCGTCGCCGTCGGGCTCGGCGTCGCGCTGCTGCCCGCCGACGAGCAGCCGGTCCCGGACGGCGCCACGGAGATCCCGCTGGACCCCGGCGTCGTTCGGGAGATCGCCCTGGTGTGGCGGGCGGGAGGTGGGGACACCCCGGCGGTGAGTGCGTTCCGCGACCACGTCCTGAGCGCCTACGGTTCCGGGCCGTCATAACCCGCACCCCGCGTGGTTGACACCCATTTGCCTAACCGCTATCTATTGACCCTGTCGGCGGGGAGGGGTGTTCGTGCAGGACGTGGTGCTGGCGTTGCTCGCCAAGGAGCCGTCGCACGGGTACGACCTGCGCGGGCGGCTGGTGGCGGCGCTGGGGCCGTGGGGGGAGACGCTGAACGTGGGCCAGGTCTACGTGACGCTCACCCGGCTCGAGAAGGCGGGCCTGGTCGTGCAGGAGCGGGAGGACGAACCGGTGCGGGGGCCGCGGCGGAAGGTGTACGCGGTGACCGCGGCGGGGCAGGAGCGGGTGGCCGCGTGGATGGCCGAGGCAGCCGGGCCGAAGGGCGACGTGACGGAGTTCCACCTGAAGCTGGTGGCCGCGGCCGAGTCGGGGCTGGCGGATCCGGTCGCGCTCGTGGACGCGCGGCGGCGGGAGCTGATGCGCAGCCTCGCCGAGGTGCAGCGCGCCGTGCTCGCGCAGGACCAGGACTCGGAAGCCGGGCTGCTGCTGGAAGGCGTCGCGCTTCGGTGGCAGGCGGAGCTGCGGTGGCTGCGGGCGTGTGAGCGGACGTGGTCCGCCCGGACCGGGAGAGCGGAGAGCGTGGATGACGAGTGAACGTCGGCCGGTCAGGGGCCGGTCGAGGCCCGGCAGCGGGCCGGTGCTGCGAGCGGTCGGGTTGTCCCGCGCGTACGGACACGGCGAAAGCCTGGTGCGGGCCGTCGACGGGGTCGACCTCGACGTGCCGGCCGGCCAGCTGCTCGCCGTGACCGGGCCCAGCGGGTGCGGCAAGTCCACGTTGCTGCAGCTGTTCGGCGGTCTCGACCGGCCCACCGGCGGCGAGGTGTGGCTCGGCGGACGGCGCATCGACCGGCTCGGCGAGCGGGGGCTGGCCCGGCTTCGGCGCCGCGCCACCGGGTTCGTCTTCCAGTCCTTCCAGCTGATGGACGAGCTGACCGCGGCGGAGAACGTCGAGCTGCCCGCGCTGCTGTCCGGCGCCACGCCGCGCACCGCCCGCACCCGTGCGGCCGGGCTCCTCGAGCGGGTCGGGCTCGCCGGCCGGGCGCGGCACCTGCCCGGGGAACTGTCCGGCGGGCAACGGCAGCGGGTCGCGATCGCGCGTGCGCTGGTCAACGAACCCCTGGTGGTCCTCGCGGACGAGCCCACCGGGAACCTCGACAGCGCCGCGACCCACGACGTCCTGCGCCTGTTCGCCGAGCTGCGCGCAGCCGGCCAGACGCTCGTGCTGGTCACGCACGACGAACGCGTCGCCGCCACCGCGGACCGCGTCGTGTCCCTGCGCGACGGTGCGCTCGTCGACGACACCCGCCTCGGCGGCCAGGGCGACACCACGCCGCTCGGCGCGCTCCTGAGCTGGGAAGGCTGACGGCGTGGGGCGACTGCTCCTGATGTGGCGACTGGCGACACGAGACCTGCGCCGCCGTCCGGGCGAAGCCGTGATGTTCCTGTTCGCCGTCACCGTCGCGACCGCCGCCCTGACCCTGGGACTGGCGAGTGGCAGCGCCGTCGAGACGGGGTACCTCAAGACGCGCGAGGCCACCGCCGGTCCCGACATCACGGCCATCACGACGGCCGCGGACCCGTCGGACCTCGCCGCGCGCCTCGCGAACGCGCCCGGCGTGGCCGAGCGGGCCGACCCGGTGTTCGCGTTCGACACCACCGTGGCGGCGCACGGACGTACGGCGCGTTCGTCGGTCGAGGGGCGAGACAGCGCGCCGTCTACTGTGGACCGTCCACTGGTGACGTCCGGGACCTGGGTGCGGACCGGTGGTGCGGTCCTCGAACGCGGCTTCGCGGAGGCGCTGGGAGTGCGCGTCGGTGACCCGGTCACGATCAGCGGGCGCCGATATCCGGTCGTCGGGCTCGCGATCAGCGCGGCCACCCCGGTGTACCCGTGGAGCGACTGGGCCCAGGGAGCCGGACCGCACGACTACGGTGGCCGGATCTGGCTCACCACTGCCGATGCGCACGCGGCGGCGGGTGACGCGTCCACTGTGTACTTCGTCCAGGTGAAACTGACCGACCCTGCCGAGCCCCTCCGCTGGCGCGACACCGTGTTCACCCACGACCGCCGGGGCGACGCGTCGGTCGGCGTGCGGACCTGGCAGACCGTCCTGCAGACGGACACGAACCTGGTCAGGGACACCGAGCCCGACCTCGTCGTCGGCGGCTGGCTGCTCGCCGCGGCCGCGATCGTCACCCTCGCCGCGCTCGCCGCTGTCCGCGCCACGCGGGAAAACCGGCGAGCGGGGCTGCTCAAGGCGGTCGGCGCCGGGCCGCGCACGGTCGCCGCGGTGCTGCTGGCGCAGTACCTGCTGCTGACCGCCCTGGCCGCGGTGCTCGGCTTGACCGTCGGCACCCTGACCGCGCCCGCGCTGGCCGATCCCAGTGCCGGGCTGCTCGTCACCACGGGGCCGCCGTCCGCCGGAATCGTCGCGGCCGCGGTGTTCCTCGCCGTCGTGGTCGTCGCGGCCGGGACGCTCGGCCCCGTCGTGCGCGCCGCGCGCACCAGCACCGTGCACGCGCTCGCCGAACCGGTGCACCGGCCGCGGCTGACCGGGCTGACGGCGTACCTGCCCACTTCGCTCCTGGTCGGTGTCCGGTTGCTCGTCCGCCGCCCCGGCCGGGCGGTGCTGACCGCCATCGGCACGGCCACGATCAGCGTGACGGTCACCGCGCTGCTCGCCTACCGCGCGACTCCGGGACCGGCCAGTCCCGCCCTCACTGCGGTACAGGGAAGAGCCGATCAGGTGCTGGCGGGCGTCACCCTCGCGCTGGTGGCGCTGTCCGCGCTCAACACGGTGTTCGTCGGCTGGAGCACGGCGGTGCAGGCCCGGCGCGCCCTGGCGGTCACCCGCACCCTCGGCGCCACACCCGGCCAGGTCGTCGCAGCGTTGTGCACGGCGCAGCTCCTGCCCGCGGTGCCGGCCGTGGTGGTGGGGATGCCGGCGGGGATGGGGCTGTACTCGTTCTTCAACCCGAAGATGGTCGTGCCGCCGGGAACGTGGCTGCTGGCCGCCGGGCTCGGCATCCTGCTGGCGGCCGGAATCCTGACCGCCGTGCCCGCCTGGGTGCACACCCGCAAGCCTGCCGGGCGCGCCCTCGAACCGGCCTGAACCGTTACGGCCGGCGGAAGATCGTGATCGAGTGGCCGACTTCGTCGATCGGGGTGCTGCTGCCGATCAGCGCGGCGAGGTGGGCGTCGGCCTTGGCGATGGACGAGTCGGAGACGGCGAGCAGGCCGTGGACCTGGTCCGGGGGGACGCGGAGCGGGTCGGCGGCGTCGATGCCGTAGAAGGACGGCACGCCCGCGCCCTTGTAGACGAGCCAGGTGCGCTCGCCGGGGTAGCGCTGGTGCAGGCGGTCGGCCAGGCGGCCCAGGTCCTGGCCCCAGTCGACGTTGGAATCGTGCAGGCGCAGGTGGGTTTCGGCGGGGCCGCCGAAGGCTTCGTTGGAGTACGGCAAGTAGTAGGGGAACGCGCGCACCGAGCTGACCGCGGCGAAGACGAGCAGGGCCGCTGCCGCGACGCGCGTCCAGCGGCGACGCAGGACGACCACCCCGCCGGCGGCGACGGCCAGGAACATCGGCAGGAAGACCGTGTACCGGGTGCCGAAGTCGCGGCTGCCGGTCATCGCGACGGCCAGCAGCACAGCCGCGGGAACGAGGACGTACGGCGCGGCCGGGCGCAGCCCGGGGACTGCCAGCAGCACCACGGCACCGGCCAGCCACAGTGCCAGCGCGCCCAGCGGCGTCTTCACCAGCAGCGCGGCCGGCAGGTAGTACCACAGCGGACCGTAGTAGTGGCGGCCGAAGAGGAAGCCGCTCCACACCTGGTCTTCGAAGCCGAACTGCAGGTGCAGCCCGTCGCGGTACGGCTTCGGCAGCGGCAGCCAGTCGGCGAGGCCGCGCAGGCCGTGAAGGGCAGGCAGGTTCGGTGGCGTCGCCCAGCGCAACCGCGGATCCACGGCGAGGTACGCGACCCACACCACGGCGATCGCGACCAGCCCGACCCCGGCGAGCGCCGCGAGGACGCGGATCGCGCGATTCGGCGCACGCTCGTCCGGCGCGCGCCAGACGGACACCACGACCAGGAGCAGCACCATCGGAACCGCGGGCAGCGCGCTCATCTTCGTCGCGAGCGCCACGCCGAGGGCGAGTCCCGCGAGCGGGAGGTAACGCCGGGGCCGGCGCCGGGCCCGCCACACCAGCCAGACGGCCGTCAGCAGGAACCCGGCCACCGGCACGTCGAGCGTGGCCAGCGAGCCGTTCGCGATGACGTCGGGGAAGAACGCGTACAGCGCGAGCGCCACCACCCCGCCGACCGGGCCGGCCAGATCCCGCGCGAACGCGAACACGACCAGCCCGAACAGCAGCGTCAGCACGATCATCGGCAACCGGGCGAGCAGCATCAGCCGGCCGGGGTCGTTGCCGGACTCGTACAGCACGTGCCGGCCGAGCTGCGTCTGGTCGCCGGTGAAGGCCGGGTCGAGGTGCACGCCGGCGAAAGCCAGGCCGCTCGCGATGATCAGCTTGCCCAGCGGCGGGTGCTCCGGGTTGTAGCGCAGGCTGTGCTGCTCCAGGTAGACGACCGCCGTGCCCACGTACACGGGCTCATCGATCGTCGGCGTCTGCTCCACCGCCGTCGTGATCATCGCGGCCGCCATCTGGACCAGGAGCGCCACCACGACGACGGCGAACGCCCATCGCCGGTGCCGCCGCAGCCCCGCGAACCGCCCCGGCCGGTGCTCCGGGGTCGCCTCGGCCGCGCTCGACAGCCGGCTCGTGGGGGACGACAACCCGGGATCCTTCCAGGCGGGAGAACAGGTCCCCCGGAGTTTACGGCCGGTCCGGCAAGCCCCGGCGCTCGCGCGGCGCGGGTGCGGTCCTAGCCCTGTCCGGCGACGAGGACCATCGGCACGGCGACGAAGATCCGGTTCGCCCGCAAGCGTTCGGCCTGCTCGGCGAGCCAGCTCTCGTCGTCGGTGATGCGGCGCAGCAGGGCGAGCGCGGTGTCGTCGGTGAGCACGAGGGAGCGCGCCTCGGCGGTCACGTCGGTGAAACCGGCGTCGAGCAGCAGGGCGCGGTGGTGCCGGGCGACGCGGGGCGACGGGAACGAGTCGGCCTTCGCGTGCACCAGACGGCGGGTGGTCTCGGGGTCGTCCGAATCGACGGCGATCGTGTCCCAGTCGGAACCGAGCAGCACCGCCCGCCCGCCGGGCGCGAGCACCCGGCGGGCCTCGGCGACGGCCCGAGCCGGATCGTCGAGCAGGTGCAGCACCTTGTCCACGCGGTAACCGGTGACCGAACCGGTTTCGAGCGGCAACGCGTACGCGTCGCCGACGTGGAATTCGCCACCCGGCAGGCGTTCCCGGCACACGGCGATCATCTCGGGGTCGGCGTCGACGCCGATCGCGCGGGCTCCGCGGCCGGCCAGTTCGGCGACCGCGCGGCCGCCGCCGCAGCCGACGTCGACCACCGTGCGGCCGGTGACGTCGCCGAGCAGTTCGTAGGAACGGGTGCGCAACTCGACGGCCGCGGGCAACGCGTCGCCGGCGTCGAGGACAGTGAGCAAACTGGACATGCCCCTCATGGTTTGACTTAATGCCGACATGAAGTCAAGTCCGATGGCGATCGGCGAAGTGGCCGAGCACTTCGGCCTGCCGGCGCACGTGCTGCGGCACTGGGAGTCCGTGGGCCTGCTCGCGCCGGCCCGCGTCGAGGGCGGGCGCCGCCGCTACACGCGCGCCGATCTGGTGCGGGTCGGCACGATCGTGGAGATGAAGCGAGCCGGCCTGGGGTTGCCGGACATCGGGGAGTTCCTCGGCTCGATCCACACCGCCGCCCGCAAAGACGTGCTGCGGCGCAACCGAAGTGCGCTGCAGGACCGGATCGCGGCGCTGCAGTCGGCGCTCGACCTCGTCGAGGCCGCGCTGAACTGCTCGCACGAGGACATCGCGACCTGCCCGACCTACCAGGCCCGCGTCGTGGAGATGGTCGGCAGCCGCACCGCGGGTCCGCCGGAAAACGACGTGACAGCCCGTTCGTAGCGCGGCTACCGTCCGTCGCGTGTTCGAAGGACCTCTCACGTGGCGCCCGCTCACCCGCGAGGACGCCCAAGCGTCGGCCGACCTGCTCAACGCCATGGAGACCGTGGACGGGCTCGGCGAGAACTACACCGCGCAGGACACCCTCCAGGAGCTGATCGATCCGTACACGGACCTGGAGCGCGCGAGCCTCGCCGCCTTCGACGGCGACGTGCTGGTGGGCTTCATGAAGATCCAGTTCAAGCCGCCGGCCGAGGAGGTCCACCGCGTTTTCCTCGACGGTGGCGTCCATCCCGGGTACCGCCGCCGGGGCGTCGGCACCACGCTCGTGGAAGCCGGCGTGACGGCGGCGAAGGCGGTGCACGCCCGCCACCACCCGGCGTCGCGGCTCGCGGTGGACGTCCACAAGGCCGAGCAGATCGCCGGCGTGGCCGAACTCGTGCGGTCGCAGGGTTTCGTGCCGGTGCGCTACTTCCAGCGCGTGGAGCACCCGCTCGGTGATGCGCTTCCCGCCGTCGTGGTCCCCGAGGGGCTGGTGCTCGAGCCGTGGTCTCCCGAGAACGCCGGGGATTTCCTGGCCACCCGCAACGCCGCGTACCGGGACCACTGGGGTGCGGCGCCGATGACTCTCGACGCGTGGCAGAACAAGATCACCAACCACACCTTCCGGCCGGAGCTCAGTTTCCTGCTGCGGCACGGCACCGGCGGCGCCGCGGCCGGCGTACTGGTCACCCTCACGTGGGAGGGCGACGTGGCCCTCACCGGCATCCGCGACGCGCACTTCATGGTCATCGGAACGCGCCGGGAAGACCGCAATCGGGGCGTCGCCAGCGCGCTGATCGCCCACGCGTTGCGCGGCGCCGCCGCGGAGGGGTACGACCGCGCCAGCGCGAACGTCGACTCCTCGCGCCCCTTCGGAGGGGCCGGGCTCTTCGAGCGGGCCCGGTTCGTGGCGGCGAGGCGGTTCGTGCGCTGGGCGCTCGAGGTCTGACGTCCGCCGGATGTCGCAACGTTCACCGGTGTTCGCGCGACGTGTCTTGAGAGGAGCGGGAGTTCGAGGGAGGCGACTTCGATGAAGCCAAGGGACATCGTGTCGTCCACGATCGACGCCATCGGGGACACGCCGCTGCTGCGGCTGGCGCACCTCGTCCCCGAGGGGGCCGCGGACGTGCTCGTGAAGCTGGAAGGCGGAAATCCCACCGCGAGTTACAAGGACCGGATGGCGCTGGCCCTGATCGAAGGCGCGGAGCGGCGCGGTGAGCTGTACCCCGGCCGGCGCGTCGTGGAGTACACCGGCGGCAGCACGGGCTCCTCGCTCGCCTTCATCTGTGCCGTCAAGGGGTATCCGCTGTCGATCGTCACGTCGGACGCCTTCTCGCCGGAGAAGCTGCGCACCATGCGCGCGTTCGGCGCCGAGCTCACCGTGGTCCCGAGCGACGCCGGGCGGATCACCCCCGACCTGTTCGACCGGATGCGGGCGGAGGTGGACCGCATCGTCGCGCGCGACGGTGCTTTGTGGACGGACCAGTTCCACAACACCGACGCCCTCACCGGGTACGCCCGCCTGGGCCGCGAAATCGTCGAGCAGACGCGCGCCGGAGGCGTCGACGCCTTCTGCGCCGGCGTCGGCACCGGCGGCATGCTCGCGGGCGTCACGGCGGCCTTCCGCGCCGCGGGCCTCGCGCCCCGCGTGCTCGCCCTGGAACCGGCGAGCTCACCGATGCTGACCGCCGGCCACGGCGGCCCGCACGGTGTCGAAGGCATCGGCACGGGCCGCCCGTTGCCCCTCCTCGACTCGTCGTCCTACCACGAGGCCAGAGCGATCGACGAAGCCCGGGCGCGGGCCCTGGCCGTGCCGCTGGCCCGGCGCGAGGGCGTTTTCGCCGGCACCTCGTCCGCGCTGAACGTCGTGGCGGCGATCGACCTGGCCCGCGAACTGGGCCCCGGCCGCACCGTCGTGACCATCGCGGTCGACACCGGCCTGAAGTACCTCAGCGGCGGCCTCTTCGGCGACTGAAAAGATGCCTACGTGGCTGCCGCGGTGGCGGCCGCGTGGTCGCGGACGCGCGGGCGCACCGTGAATCCGCTCGGTTTGAGCGTCAGGGATTCCACGATCTTCAGCTCGTAATCCGGGTCGGCTTCGAAGTCGTAGCGGCGCAGGACCAGGCCGAGGGCCAGCACGGCTTCGTGGAGGGCGAACTGCCGTCCGATGCAGGCGCGCTCGCCCGTGCCGAAGGGTTTGTACGCCTGGGCCGGGCGTTTGCGCACCGCGGCCGGTTCGAAGCGGTCCGGGTCGAACTTCTCCGGGTCCGGCCACACGGCCGGGTCGCGGTGGACGAGGGGGAGTGGCACGAGCACCCAGTCGCCCTTGCGCATCGCGTACTTGCCGTCGAGTACCACGTCTTCGCGGGCTTCGCGCGCGTACCCGGGCGCGGTGGGCCACAAGCGCATGGCCTCGTCGAGCACGCGGCGCACGTAGCGCAGCTTGGCCACGTCGCCGAATTCCGGTTCGCGCTCGCCCCAGACCGCGTCGACCTCGGCGCGCGCCTTCGCCAGCAGTTCGGGGTGGCGCGTCAGGTAGTAGAGGGCGAACGACAGCGCGCCGGACGTCGTCTCGTGGCCGGCGACCACGAACGTGATGGCCTGGTTGCGGATGTTCACCGGCTCCAGGCGCTCGCCGGTCGTCGGGTGGCCTTCGGTGAGCATGAGGCCCAGCAGGTCCCGGCTCTCGCCGCCTTCGCGGCGGCGGGCCTCGATGACCTCGTCGACCAGGTTCGTCATGGTCGCGATGTCGGCCCGGTTCTGCGCGGGCGACCCGGCGAACGTGCGCCGCACGAACGGCAGCTTGACGTTCTGCAGCTGTGCGAACCGCAGCGCGCGGATCATCGCCGTGACGAACGGGTGCGGTTCGGTGCGCTCGAACGAGCCGAACCGGTAGCCGAAGCCGGCGCGGCCGATCGTCTCCAGCGTCAGCCGGGTCATGTCGGCGGCGACGTCGACCGGGCCGCTCGCGCGGTCCCAGGCGTCCGTCAGCTCGTGCGCGACCTCCAGCATCACCGGGTGGTAACGGCGCATCGCGTCCGCCGAGAACGCCGGTTGCAGGATGTCGTGAGCCAGCCGCCAGTTCGGTTCGTTCGTGTGGGCGGTGAAGAGCCCGTCGCCCGCCACCGCGCGCAGGCCCTCGATGCCCAGGCCGACGTGTTTGCCGAACTTCGTCTCGTCGTTGAGCTGCGTGACCAGGTCGACGCCGCCGGCGAAGACGATTTCGATGCCGAAGATCTTGCGGGTGAAGATCGGGCCGAGCCGACGGCCGATGCGCACGGTGTCCTGCAGCGGCGTGCGCGGGTTGGCGCCGATCAGGTCGCCGATCACCGGCAGGCGGCCCGGCCGGTGCGGAATCCCGGGTGGTGTCCACGGTTGCCCCCTATTGAACTCAGATCCAATAGAGCCACGATCCCGCGCTGCTGAACCCGTGTCAAGTAAGCTCGGGGGATGCGGACGCGCCTGAGCACGCAGCAGCGACGCGAGCAGCTCCTGGGGATCGGCGCCGGGCTGTTCGCGAACCGGCCGTACGACGACGTGTGGATCGAGGAGGTCGCCGAGATCGCGCAGGTTTCGCGCGGCCTGCTGTACCACTACTTCCCGACGAAGAAGGACTTCTTCGCCGAAATCCTCCGCAAGCAGCGTGACCAGCTCCTGGCGATGAGCGAACCCGACCCGGCGCTGCCGGTGGCCGAGCAGCTGCGCGCCGGGCTCGACGTCTACCTCGAATTCGCCCGCACCCACCCCGACGGCTGCCGCATCGTCTACCGCACCGCCGGCGACGCCGACCGCGAGATCCGGGAAATCCGCGAAGCCGGCATGGCGGCGAACGCCGAACGCATCCTCGCCGCGGTCAGCCTGCTGCGCCCCGTCACCGAAACCACCCGCCTGGCCGTGCGCGGCTGGCTGGCCTTCGTCGCCAAGCTGATCCTCGACTGGCTCGACGAACCGAAAGTCACGCAGGAAGAACTGCGTGACCTCTGCGTCCGCACCCTCTTCGCCGCGGTCGACGTCACCCCCTGACGTCGGCGAGCCTCGCGCGGCGGTCCGGCGCGATCAGCCGGGCATCGCCAGGTCGTGCACGGCTCGGAGTTCGGCCAGCCTGCCCGCCGGAGCGCGATCGATCGGACCGCCCGCCGACGCCGAGTGGTCGCTGGCGTCAGGGCCCGGAGGTTTCCCCAGCGCCGGGACCTCACTCCCGCCACGGTGGACCAGCACGAGGGCGGTGGCGAGGAAGCCCTCCAGCAACGACCGCAGGATCGGGTGGGTCGAGCGCTGGCAGCGGTCGACGAGTGCGTCGACGAACGCGGTGAAGACCGGCAGGTCGATCACCCATTCGTCGGCGTTCGCGCCGCGGTGCGCGGGACTGATGCCGGTGGGCAGGTCGACGATCGGGGCCAGCGCGTCGGAGGAGCGCACGAACAGCAGGCCGACGCCGTTCGACGGGTTCCACACCGTCCGGTCGTCGATGTCGAAGTTCTGGCTCATCCGAGGACCCCTCACACTCGGCGGCCGCGGGCGACGTGACCGTACTCGGCCACGCGATCAGCGGCGATCGATTTCATCGGCGATCGGCGCCCACTCGCGCAAGGCGGTGACGGTGACGCCGGGGTGGTGTAGTACGGGTCGGCCGCCAGGATCGCGTCCAGGGTCGCGCGGTCGGTGCGGAAGATCAGGAGGGCGCCGGAATCGTCGCGCCACGGGCCGGCCAGGACGAGCCGTCCGGTGGCGTGCAGGGCGGCGAGGCGGGCGCGGTGGGCGGTGCGGGGGGCGAGGCGGCGGGGGTCGGCGTCGAAGGTGAGTTCCAGGACGAACATGGGGTGACGGTAGAAGCGCCGGGCGGGCGGCCGCTGTATCACGTGATACTGCCGTTCATGACCTCCGACGTGCTGGCGACCGTGCCCCTGTTCGCGACGCTCGACGCCGGCCGGCGGGCGCGGCTCGCCGCCGGGTCGGTGGTGCGGGCCGTGGCGGCCGGGGAAGTGGTGGCGCCGCGGGGGCGGCCGGCGCGGCACCTGATCGTCGTGGAGGCCGGGCTGCTGACGGCCACCCACGAGACCGAAGACGGCCGGCGGCTGCGGCTGGGGGAGTTCCCGGCGCCGTGCGCGGTGGACAAAGCCGCGGTGCTCGACGGGGGCAGGCACACGGCCACGTGGTCGGCGGCCACGCGCGCGACGGTGCGTCTCGTCCCGGCGAGTGCGGTGCTGGCGGTCGTCGACGACGTCCCGGCCGCGCGCCGGCACGTGCTGGTGCACCTCGCCCGTCACCTGCGCGAACAACAGGAGAACCTCGCGCTCACCAGCTTCGCCGATGCCACCACGCGCACCGCCGCGTGGCTCGTGCGCACGGCCGCCGGGACCGGTTCCAGGGTGGTTCTGCCGGGCGCGCAGCACGGCCTGGCCGAAGCGATCGGGACGACGAGGGTTTCGGTCAACCGCGCGCTGAAAACGCTCGCCGCCGAGGAGCTCGTCCGCGTCGAACCCGGCGCCGTGGTGATCCTCGCGCCGGAACTGCTGGCCCGTCGCGCGAGCCGTGGTCTCGGCTGAGCGATGGCCAGCTGCCAACAATCTGACTTCGCTGTGAGTAAATGGGCAACGGCCTGGGGTGTCGTGTGATTGATGTCTTCTCGGCGCGATTTTCGGTGCGGTTGAGCCAAGATCTTTTGTCCGGATAGCCAGTCTAAGCTGTGACGCACTGTCGTCCGATAGTCACGCGAATTGATGATCTGTGTCCATTGCCACGGTCGCTGTACATCCGCCGTTTCCCGTTCGTAACCTCCACGTGCTTTCGCGGTGACCTGCGATCTACCCCGAGGATCAGCGGCCGGAAGCCACCGCGAACCACCGACACCCGCGACCCTGCCTGGGCGTGAAGACGGGCTCTCGGTGTGAGAGTGAGAAGGAGCCCACCCACCGTGGGACGTCACAGCAAACCCAGCCACACGAAGACAGTTCTGAAGCGCACCGGCGCGACCGCGGCTCTCGCGGGCGCCACGCTCGGCGGGATCGGCATCGCCGGCGCCGGCGCGGCCAACGCCTTCCCCGGTCAGGCCGGCATCGTCAAGTGCGAGAGCGGCGGTAACCCGACGGTGGTCAACAACACCGCGGCGGGCCAGCGCGCCGGCCGCCCCGCCGGATTGTTCCAGATCGTGACGAAGACCTGGCTCGCCAACGGCGGTGGCCAGTTCGCCCCGACCGCGGACAAGGCCACCCCGGCCCAGCAGCAGATCGTCGCGGACCGGATCTACGCCAAGTCGGGCAGCGCGCCGTGGGAGTGCCACGGCGGCTCCGGCCCCGCCGCGTTCTCCAACTTCGCCGGCCAGGGTGGCGGCGCGGCCTCGGAAGAGGCGGCGACCACGCACACCAAGAAGTCCAAGGCCGCGCCGAAGGCGCAGACGCGGGTCAAGTCCCAGGCGAAGCCCAAGGCTGCTCCGAAGACCGCCCCCGCGGCCGCCGCGACCCGGTCGAACCCGAACGGCGACTACACCGTCGTCGCGGGTGACACCCTGTCGGGCATCGCCAAGAAGGCCGGCGTTTCCGGCGGCTACCAGCGGCTGCAGCAGATGAACGCGGCGTTCATCCCGAACGCCGACCTGATCCTGGTCGGCCAGAAGATCGCCACGAAGTAACCGGGTCACGGACCGCCCCTCGCGTCGGCATCGCATTCCCCCGGGCGATGCGGACGCGGATGGCGAGCCGCCGGTACTCCTCGCAGACGGTGCGCTCGGGCGCCGCCGGTGAGTGACCCGGCGGCCGGTAGCGGTGTAGGCGGGCCCAGGTGATGGGAACAGCGACCCGCCTACACCGCGTTCATCCCGGACGTCGGCCCCGCGGTCCTGATCCGCCACGGCTTGCGGTTCGCCGCGATGGACGAAGTGGACAGTCCGCCGGTCGTGGATGCGAGTGGCGCCAAGCTGACCGCAACCAGGACCTGAGCCGTCACCGCAGAGCGGTGGTGAGGAAGTCGGCGACGAGCGTGGTCAGCTGTGCCGGACCGGGGCTCTGGCCGGGTGTGTCCAGCGTGTGGCCGGTGCCGTGGACCAGCACGGAGGTGACCGGCACGCCGGCGGCCCGCAGCCGTTGCGCGAACTCCGCCGACTGCGGGCGGACGAAGTCCTCGTCACCCTGGAGGATCAGCGTCGGCGCCGCGTGCGGCGTCACGTACCGGTCCGGGCTGGCCGAGCGCCGGGTGGCCGCGTCGTCACCGAGTCCGATGTGGACGATGAGGCGCTGCGCGGGATCGGCGGCGTCCAGGTGGGTGAGATCGGCTGGGCCGAACATGTCGACCACCGCGGCCACGGAGCTGGTCCGGTCGGCGGAAGCGGCCGTGCCGAGCAGCGCGGACAGGGTGCCCCCGGCGCTGCTG
Source organism: Amycolatopsis sp. NPDC051903 (assembly GCF_044452505.1). Lineage (NCBI taxonomy): Bacteria > Bacillati > Actinomycetota > Actinomycetes > Pseudonocardiales > Pseudonocardiaceae > Amycolatopsis > Amycolatopsis sp. NPDC051903. The sequence continues at coordinate 51,885 of NZ_JBITBT010000021.1, forward strand.
CCCCACACGCCGATCCGCGCGGGGTCGATGCGCAGTTCGCCCGCGTGGGCCTTGAGGAACCGGATGGCGCACCGGGCGTCGTCGATCGGCGCGGGCCAGGCCGCGGCCGGCAGCAGACGGTAGTCGATCGACGCCACGACGAAGCCGCGGGCGGTGAGTTCCCGTTGCAGCGGCGGGAAGAGCGCGCCGTCGGAGTTGGCGAGCGCGGCCCCGGCGCCGCCGGGTCGGCGGTCGCCGAGCATGAACCCACCGCCGTGCAGGTACACGGCCACGGGCGCGTGCCGGAGGCCGGCGGGCGGGTAGAGGTCCAGGTGCAGCGGGATCCCGGCCGGACGGCAGTACTCGACGGTCCTCGCGCCGTCGCTCGACCGCGCGCCGGCCGACGCGGTCACGACACCGGCGGCCGCAATGGCGAGCACCAGGACGGCGACCGGCGCGGTGGCCAGCCACGCCGTCACCCGCAGCGCGCGGGATCGGCCGGGGCGCGATGCCCGGAAGCCGGCGATCAGAAACCCCAGCAGCGCGAGCGCCTGCAGCGCCGCGGCCAGCCAGTCGGTGACTCCCAACGCCGTGTCCGCCGCCTGCCACGGGCTCGGGCCCGGCAGGACGTCCACCACGCGATCGAGCACCCAGACCACCAGCCCGGCGCCCGCCGCGAGAGCGGCCGGTCGCGGCCGCGGGAGCGTACCGACTTGGGCGGCGGCGAGGACGGCGAAGAGAATCGCGTACGCCGGCGTGACGCCCCACAGCACCGGGACGGTCGCGGCCTGGATCGCGGCGGCACCGAGCCCGGCGAGCGCCGCGAGGGTCGGCAGCGGGCCGGGGCGCGTCATTTCGGGCTCCGGGCAAGATCGCGTCGCACCACGAAAGCGAGCCAGGCGCCCGCGAGCAGCCCCAGCACGCCACCGGCGAGCCGGATCGAGTGGATCGGCACCGGGACGGAGATCAGCATCCCGGAGACCGCGGCGGTGATGATGGCCGCGCGGGACACCGGCGTGGACCGCCACAGTGCGACGCAGAACAGCAGCAATCCGATCGGCACGAGCACAGCCGGGTACAGCATCGCGCCGGATGGCCAGGTGAAGAACCCGTCGGCCACGGCCATCGCGCCCGGGTCACCGGCCTGGTACGCGTGAGCCAGCGCGGGGATCGCGTACGTGATCACACCCAGCGCCGCCAGCGTGAACCCCGAGCCGAGCACCGAGCACACCAGCGCCGGGACGACCAGCCGCTCGCTCGCCCGGGTCACGAGGAACCCGAACAGCGCCAGCACGCCGAACAGTCCGAACAGGACGGCGGTGATGCTGCCGGTCAGGTTGCCCAGGAAGAAGCCCGGCCCGGCCGCGATCGCCGCCTCGGCCGACACGGGAACGCCGTAGCCGACGCTGTCGAACGTGCCCAGGTTGCCGACGAGTTTGAGCGCGTTGCCCAGCGGCAGCGCGAGGATTCCGAACCGCACCAGCGTGTTCGGGTCGGCGACGGGTGGACGGGGCATGGCGGTCACTCCGATCTCGGGGTTCACCTGCGATGCCCGGAATCGTGCGCGGCGCGAGGCCCGCGGCACGTCCCGTCGGCGGGGTCACTTCGCGTGGTCCAGCCGGAGTACGCGGAGCGTGGCGTACTCCGGCTGGTGTACGGCGGCGGTCCCCGCGCGGGGGACGCTGCGGGGGCTTGGGCTCCGTACGCTGCTGGTCATGGCCGAATCCGCCCGCGCCGGCACCCGGAGACTCCGGAACGCGCTGTTCGTGGTGCTGATGCTGCTGCTCACTGTCGGTGGTTCCCTCGGCGAGGCGTACCCGATCCAGCCCGACGACCAGGTGTACCAAGGCCATCCCGTGCCCGTCCCGCCGTGGTGGGCCGCCCTGTTCGTCGCCGCTGCCACGCTCGCGCTCGCCTGGCGGCGCAGCCGCCCCTGGCCGGTTCTGGGCGTCTCCCTCACGGGCGTCGGGATCTACACGGCGCTGGGTTACGTCAACGGTGCGGCGCTGCTGGCCCCGCTCGTCGCGCTCTTCACCGTCGCCGTGCTTTCGCCGGTGCGCGACGCGATCCTGGCCGGCGTCGCCACCGTCGTCCCGCTCGGCGTGCTCACCGCGGTGGTCAACCCGCTGGGCACGTTCGGCGGCACGTTCCCGGTGTTCCCGGTGACGGCCGGGCTCGCCGTCGTCAGCGGGATCGCGGTCGCCAACCGCCGCGGCCGGCTGACGGCGCTGCAGGCCCGTGCGGAGCTCGCCGAACGCACCCGGGACGAAGAAGCCCGCCGCCAGGTCGACGCGGAGCGCCTGCGCATCGCGCGCGAACTGCACGACGTCGTCGCCCACACGATGTCGACCATCAACGTCCAGGCCGGCGCCGCCGCCTACGCCCACCCGGGCCTGCCCGAACCGGTCACCCGGGCGCTCGCCGAGATCAAGGACGCGAGCAAACGCGGGCTCGGCGAGCTGCGCGCGATCCTCGCCGTGCTCCGCCAGGTCGACCAGGACGAACCCACCCAGCCGGTGCCCGGTCTGCACGCGCTCGGGTCGCTCGTGGCGACCATGACCGCCGCCGGTTTGCCGACGGTCGTCCACACCACCGGTGCCGAGCGGCCGTTGCCCGCACCCGTCGACGTCGCCGCGTACCGGATCATCCAGGAGTCCCTCACCAACGCGCTGCGCCACGCCGCCCCGGCCACCGCGACCGTCACGCTCGCCTACGCCGGCGGCCACCTCGACCTCGACGTCACCGACACCGGCCCCGGTCCGTCCGCGGATCCCGGTGCCGGACACGGCATCCGCGGCATGACCGAACGCGCCACCGCGGCGGGCGGCACGCTGACCACCGGTCCCGGCGCCTGCGGCGGGTTCCGCGTCCACGCCCGCCTGCCCTGGGAGGCCTCGTGATCCGTGTCCTGCTCGCCGACGACCAGGCCCTCATCCGCGCCGGATTCCGGATGCTCCTCGACGCCACCGACGACATCGAGGTCGTCGGCGAAGCCGCCGACGGTGCCGAAGCCGTGCGCCTCGCCGCGCGCGATCGCGCCGACGTCGTCCTCATGGACATCCGCATGCCCGGCGTCGACGGTCTCGAAGCCACCCGCCGCATCGCCGGTGACGAGGACCTGGCCGGCGTGCGCGTCCTCATCCTCACCACGTACGAAGCCGACGAATACGTCTACCGGGCGCTGCGCGCCGGAGCGTCGGGATTCCTCGTCAAGGACACCGATCCGGCCGATCTGGTCCAGGCCGTCCGGGTCGTCGCGGCCGGCGAAGCGTTGCTCGCGCCGCGCATCACCCGCCGCCTCATCGCCGACATCGCGGCCCGGCCGTTGCCTCAGCCCGGTGCCTACCGCATCGATTCGCTCACCGGCCGCGAACGGGAAGTGCTCGGCCTCGTGGCCCGCGGGCGTTCCAACGACGACCTCGCCCGCGAGCTGCACGTCAGTCCGCTGACGGCGAAAACCCACATCGCCCGCATCATGACCAAGCTCGACGCCCACGACCGGGCCCAGCTGGTCATCGCCGCGTACGAATCCGGTCTGGTCACGCCGGGCACGCCGTGACCCGCGGCAGCCGGGCGTGGCCCCGATGCGCACACCCGGGCCGGAGGTGCCGGGTGGCGGTCAGTAGCCGCCGGTGGAGGCCGTGCCGCTCCCGGTGACCGGCGGGACGGACCCGCCCGTGATCACGAGCGCGTGCCACGTGCCCATGACACCGTCGCCCTTCGTCTGCCCGGGAGCGGTGTCCTGCGAGAAGGTGTAGACCGGTTTGCCGTTGTACGTCGCCTGCTCGATCCCGTCGGACCGGCTGATGGTGCCGAGCTGCCCGGGCAAGCTGACCGCGTTGGCCGCTCGCGCCTTGCCGACGACCGGTGGCCACAGGGATTTGCAGCCGTTGTCGGTGCAGGCGGACCTGCCGTTCTTGTCCTCGTCGAAGGTGTAGAGCGTGAATCCCTTGGCGTTGGTCAGAACGGTGCCCAGCGGGGTGTTCGCCTCGCCCAGCATCGCGGGCGCGGCCGCCGCCGAGGCGGGTGCCTGGGTCGCGGCCGGTGGGGGAGCCGAGGCGGTCGAAGCCCCGCTGCTGCACGCGGCCAAGCCGGTCAGTGCGGCGGCCGCGGCGCCGGCGACGGCGAGAAGCTTGAGGTGTTTCATGCTGTTCGTCCTTGTCGTTCGAGTGCCCCTCACCCGAATCCACGACGCGCCCCGGTTCCCGGTTCACGCGGTAACCCCGCGGGGGACGCAGATCACAGCTTGATGTCTACTGTGGACTGTCCACGGTGAACTGGATCATGGCGGGATCCGGGCCGGTTTCGGCGCCGGATTCCGTTGTGTCACCGGTGATCCGGTTCACGCGGATCAGCCGCGATCGCCGCGGCGCGACGGGTCGACGGCGGTCACCGTCGTGGCCCGGGTCAGCGCGTGGGCCGCGAACAACGCGGGCAGCCCGAGTGCCGCGAACAGCAGCCAGTCGCTGTCGGTCCGGGCGATCACCACCCACTGGACGGCCACGACGACACCGGCGGTGACCACCACCCGGCCGGTCAGCGACGCCAGCCGGGCGTCGCCGCGGGCGGCTTCGGCGGCGGCCCGCTCCCGGCGGGCGCCGGCGCGCCGGACCCACAGCAGCACGAGCAGAATTCCGACGCCGGCGCACAACTGCGCGGGTGTCACACTGAGGTCGTTCATCATCCACCCCGATCGATTCCGGACAGCGGTACCCCGGCGGTTCGCGGGGGGTTCCCGGCTGAGGTTTAACACGATCCTCGTGCGCTCCCGGTGGCGGCAAAATTTCCCACCAAATCCGATCAGCGCTGGTCGGGAGCCTGCGCGGGCGTCGGGCATCATGGTGGACGGCACGCGCCGCGCCGGCGCCGACGAGGAGGCTCGACTGTGACGACCGCTCGCCCGGCGCCGTTCGGCGAACCCCCCGCACCCGGACAGCCCGCATCTCTACCCGAGTTCGCCACGCGGTTGCAAGCCCTGCGGGCGTGGTCGGCGGTGCGGCTGCGCGCCTTGCCGGCACTGGTCGAGACCGAGATGCGGCTGCGCGGCGTCGCACCGGCGTCGGCCAAGTGCGCGTACGGGACCGCGCGCGAGATCTTCCGGCCCAACCCCCGGCGCTACAACGAGACGCTGCTCTTCGACGTCATCCGCGCGCTGCTGAGAACCGCGTACCCGGCGGCGGAAACCCTCGAACGGCAGGTCGTGCGCTGGCGGGAGAGCTACCACCGGGCCCGCGGCCGGTTCCCCGAGCGGGCGGTGTTCCCCGGGTTCTCGATCGGGCCGCTCACCACGAGCTGCCGGCTGCTGGAGGGAAACGGCGAACGGGCGATCGCCGAAGACGACGTGCGCGTCATCGTGACTCCGGTGCAGGTCTCGGTGCCGCCACCCGTCGCGTTCCTCCGAGAAGAGGTGCTGAGGGAGCAGAACGCCCGCAAGGAATCGGGATTGGAGTACCACTGGGCCGGACCGCGGTTCGCCGTCCACGACTTCGTGGTGACCCGCCACGGGGAAGAGGAACTGCCCGAGGTCACGCTTCACCTGAAGTACTCCGACTACTTCACCTTCATCGCGACGCAGCAGCTCGACAAGCCGCTGCCGGGCGGGAACACCCTGCGCAGTCTCTACCTCGACGCGCGCGATCCTTTGGAGACGCCCGATTTCATGCGCTCCAGCTTCGGCCTCAACGTCGCCGTCGTCACCGCGGACGGGTGGCTCGTCGTCGCGCGGCGCAGTGACCGGGTCGGGGTCGGGGGAGACGAGTGGAACTCCTCGGCCAACGAAGGGCTGCAACGGAAACTAGACGCTTCCGGCGACCGTCCGCCCAACCTGTTCCGGGCCGCCGAACGCGGGCTGACCGAGGAGTTGCAGCTGCGGCCCGACCAGTACGACCTCGAGCTGCTCGCGTTCGCGGTGGTCACCGAGAACTCCCAGTGGTGCTGCTTTTTCCTGGCGACGCTGGGCAGGATGACCCGGCGCCGGTTCGAGCAGAACCTCGGCCGCGGCGTCCAGGACGCCTGGGAACACCGGGGTTTCGACTTCGTCGAGTTCGACCCGCGATCGACGATCGCCTACCTGCTGCGCCCCGATCGCCGCGACGCGTGGGCTCCGGCCGCTCCGGTGCTGTTCTACCTGTCGCTGGTGCACGTCTACGGCCGGCGGGCTACCGACCAGGCGGTCGAGGAGCTGGAGCACGACGCGGATTAGCGCCCGGAAAGTCAGTCCTCGTCCAGACCGTACCGGCGGATCCGCTTGTACAACGTGCCCCGTGACATCCCCAGGCGCGACGCCGCGGCCGTCTTGTTCCCGCGGCACGCGGCGAGCACTTCCCGGATGATCTCCGCTTCCGCGTTCTCCAGCGGGTTCTCCCGGTCCGACAGCGAGGAAGTCTTGAACAGCAGCACACACCCGTCCTCGAAGCGCCCGGGCGTGATGGGCCGGACGGTGGCGACGCGGCCGTCCGGCAGGGCCAGTTCGGTGGCCGACGGGCCGGCCTCGCGCAAGGCCGCCCACAGCGTCGCGCGGTCCGGCAGACCCGTCGACGGACCCGTGTCGCTGATCAGGATCTCGTTGTCGAGGGTCAGCACCGTGGTGCCGGGGAGTGAGCGGAACGTCATGTGGGCGTCGACGAGGCGGCGCTGGCGGGGCGTGGCCGCGTCGCGCAGGGCGGACCGCAGGCGTTCGGCGAAGGCGATGACGGCGGCCATCACGAAGCGATTCGTGTGCTCGGCGCGGCAGCACACGTTGACCGACCCCAGGAGCAAGCGGGTGACCGGGTCGACGATGGGCGCGGTGGCGCACGTGTACGGGTGCCAGGCCTGTTTGAAGTGCTCCGCGCCGACCACCATGGAGGCGGACCGCACGGCCATGGAGAGCCCGACGCCGCAGGTGCCCACGCCGTCTTCGACGTAGCGGTGGCCGGGTTCGACTTCGACCCGCTGCAGGTCGCCGCGGAGCGCGGGGTCGGATTCCCAGCGCCAGGTCAGGGTGCCGCGCGGATCCACCAGCGCCACCGACGCGGCGTCGCCGACGAGCAGATCCGCGGTGCCGGGGATGATCCGGCTGCCGACGGCCACCAGCAGCGCCTCGGGGTCGTAGTCGGCGGCGTCGAGGTCGAGGCGTTCGGGATCGACCCCGGACCGGCGCGAGCGCAGCCACGACTCCTCGATCTCGGGGCGCGCGAGCCCGCGGCGATCGGCTTCGAGGAACTGCTGCCAGACGTCCGAGGATGGCACCGGGCGGCTCCTCTCCGGGCGTCGTCGCCGGGGAACCCCGAGTGTGCAGGACCCGCACGCGGCGGTGCCAGCCCCCGTTCGGCGGGGTGTTCATCTTTTGAACGGTTCCGCGTCGGGCGCCACGCGACGCGGTGCACCGGCGTTACCGTCGCCGAAGCGATCACCCGGCCGCCCGTCCGGCCCGGTCAGGCCCGGTCAGGCCCGGTCAGCCCAGTCAAGGAGGACTGCTCATGCGTTTCGGCGTCTTCATGGCCCCGTTCCACGCCTCACCCGTGAAGAGCCCGGTGGCGGCACTGGCTCGCGACCTCGAGACGATCAAGCTGCTCGACCGGCTGGGCTACGACGAAGCGTGGATCGGCGAGCACCACTCGTGCGGCGTCGAGCTCATCGCGAGCCCCGAGATCTTCATCGCCCACGTCGCGGCCCAGACCAAGTCCATCAAGCTCGGCACGGGTGTGCTCTCGCTGCCCTACCACAACCCGCTGTGGGTGGCCGACCGCGCGATCCTGCTCGACCACCTGACCCGCGGCCGGTTCATGCTCGGCCTCGGGCCGGGCTCGCTGCCGACGGACGCGTCGATGATCGGGCTCGACCCCCTCAGCCAGCGGGGCGCGCTGGAAGAGGACACCGACGTCCTGATGCGGCTGCTCAACGGCGCGGAGCCGGTGACGATCAAGACCGACCGCTACGAGCTGCGCGAGGCGTTGTGCCAGCTCCGCCCGTACACCCAGGGCGGGCTGGAGGTCGGGGTCGCCGCGATCGCCTCGCCGTCGGGGCCGCGGATCGCGGGCAAGCACGGGCTGAGCCTGCTGTCGATCGGCGCGACGATGACCGGGGACCTCGACCTGCTGGCCCAGCACTGGGACGTCGCCGAGGAACGCGCCGCGCAGTTCGGCACCACGATGGATCGCGGCGGGTGGCGCCTGGTCGGCCCGATGCACCTGGCCGAGACGAAGGAACAGGCCTACGCCGAGGTCGAGCACGGCCTCGACGACTGGTGCAACTACCTGCAGCACGTCGCCGCCGTCCCGCACTTCGAGCCCGGCGGGGCGACGTTCACCGAGCGGGTCGACTGGATCAACGAGAGCGGCATCGGCGTCATCGGCACGCCGGAGGACGCGATCCGCCAGATCAGCCTGCTCGACGAGCAGTCCAAGGGCGGGTTCGGCGCCTACTTGATGATGGCGCACGAGTGGACGAACCCGGCCGCCACGGCCCGGCACTACGAGCTGTTCGCCGAGGCCGTCGCGCCGCACTTCCAGCAGCGGCTGGACCGCCTCGCCGCCACGGAGGCGCAGGCCAGGAAGCTGCGCACCGAGCTGCACCAGCGCCAGGGCCAGGCGCTGGAGGAGGCCAAGGCGCGCCACGCGGCGGAGAAGAACGCCCAGCCGGCGTAGCGGCCGGCGGCGAAGCGGGGGTCGAGCAGGGGCTCGGCCCCCGCTTCGCCGCGCGCGGGTGACGTTGGTCCCTCGCCGCGGTGCCTTGTGACCGGCGCGCCCGGCGGCTCTCGCGCGGTTGGCTGACGGGTGGGCAGTGTGAATCGCGGGAGTGGAGGGCCCGATGAACACGAGCACGACACCCGTCGCCGCGGTGATGACGCCGAAGCCGGTCTGCGCGCGGCTGGACACGCCGGTCAAGGAGATCGCGGAAACCCTCACCCGCCGCGGGATCAGCGCGGTGGCGGTGGTCGATCGCCGGGGCCTGATCGCCGGCGTGGTGTCCGAGTTCGACCTCGTGCGGCTGCTGCGCGAAGACCGTCGCCGCCACTGGTGGCAGCGTGCCACGGCGCCGCCGCGCACGGCCAAGGACGTGATGTCGAGCCCGGCGCGGACCGTGGCGGCCGGGGAACCGGTCTGCGACGTGGCGGCCCGGTTCACCGAAACCGGGCTGCGGCGGCTGTTCGTCGTCGCGGACGGGCGACCGGTGGGTGTCGTCGCCCGCCGCGATCTCATCGGGATGTTCTCGCGCCCGGACATCGACATCGACCACGAGGTGACCACGCTGCTGTGGAAGGCGCTGCAGCTGGGCCCGGAACGGGCGCGCGCGATGGTCCACGACGGGGTCGTGACCGTGGCGGGCCGGGTCGAACGGCGCAGCGAGATCGCGGCCGTGACCCGCCTGGTCGAAGCGGTGCCCGGTGTGATCGAGGTCCGCAACGGCCTCGACTTCGTGTGGGACGACGTCGCCTGATGACCGGCAAGAACGCCGCGGGACGGCTCCCGCGCGCCGTGTACGAGCGGGAACTCGCGCGGCTGCAGATCGAGCTGGTGAAGCTGCAGGAGTGGGTGCGCGCCGAGGGCGCCCGGATCGTGGTCGTGTTCGAGGGCCGCGACGCCGCGGGGAAGGGCAGCACGATCAAGCGGGTCACCGAGCACCTCAACCCGCGTGTCGTGCGGATCGAGGCCCTGCCGAAACCGACCGAGCGCGAGCGCACGCAGTGGTACTTCCAGCGGTACGTGGACCTGCTGCCCGCCGCCGGCGAGGTCGTGCTGTTCGACCGCAGCTGGTACAACCGCGCCGGCGTGGAACGGGTCCTCGGGTTCTGCACCCCCGACGAGTACCGCCGGTTCCTGCAGCAGTGCCCGATCTTCGAGCGCCTGCTCGTGGGCGACGGCATCCTGTTGCGCAAGTACTGGTTCTCGGTCAGCCGCGACGAGCAGGAACGCCGGTTCCGCGCGCGCATCGAGGACCCGCTGCGCCGCTGGAAACTGTCCACAGTGGATCTGGAGTCGGTGACGCGCTGGGACGACTACTCCCGGGCGAAGGACGACATGTTCGTGCACACCGACATCCCCGAGGCGCCGTGGAACGTCGTCGACAGCGACCAGAAGCGCCGCGGGCGGATCAACATGATCGCGCACCTGCTGGAGAGCGTGCCCTACTACGAGGTGCCGCGCGAAGCCGTCAGCGTGCCGCCCCGGCCGCGCGACGCCGGGTACGAGCGCACCGACCGGCGGCTGCAGCGCGAGGTGCCCGACCACGCGGCCACCCTGACGAAGGCTCTTTCGTCCCACCCGGACGGGACCTCGGCCCCTGACCACGCCCGGCGCGGCTGAGCGACGGTGGGACACGTCGGCTGAGACACCAGGAGGAGCCGTGCGCGCACGAGAAATCATGACCCGTCCGGTCGTCCGGGTCGGGTTCGCGACCCCGGTGCGGGAGGCGATCGCCCTGCTCACGGAGCACTGCATCGCCGCCTTGCCCGTGGTCGACGAGGACAACCGGGTAATCGGCCTGTTCACCGAGGCGGACGCGCTGGCCGGCGTGCTGACGGGCGAACCGGTGGGCCCGGACCAGCTCGTGCACTCCACGATGACCAAGCCGGTCGAGGTCGCCGAGCTCGACACCGACGTCAGCGACATCGCCGCCCGCATGCTCGTCGACCGCCTGCGCAGCGTCCCGGTGGTCGACGACGGCCGGCTCGCCGGGATCGTGAGCCGGCGCGACCTGCTGCGGTCGCTGGTGTGCCACGACGACACCATCGCGTCGCAGGTGCGCAGCCTGTTCAGCGACTACACGGGACACCGCGATCTGTGGTCGGTGTCCGTCGCGGGCGGCCGGGTGACGGTCCGGGGGACGTTCGCCGACGAGGCCGAACGCCGGCTCGTCACGGCTCTGGCGAAGACCGTCGGGGGTGTCACCGAGGTGGAACTGACGTAGAGGAGGCGTGATGCACGGGTCGGCGCGTGAGGACCGCGTGGTGCTGGCCGGGGTCGACGGTTCGGCTTCGGCTCTGCACGCCGCGGTGTGGGCCGCGGCGGTGGCGGCGCGGCGGGACGCGGTGCTGAGACTCGTCCACGCCTTCGTGGTGCCGGCGCCGGGTGTTTCGCGGATCCCGGTGACCGCCGTGCGGGAGGGGTTCCGGTCGCGGGCCGAGTCGTGGGTCGACGAGGCTTCGGCCGCGGTGCTGGCGCAGTGGCCGTCGCTGCGGATCGACCGGATCGTCGTGGAAGGCAGTCCGGTCGGGGTCCTCCTGCGCGAGAGCGCCACCGCCGAAGTCGTGGTGCTCGGCTCGCGCGGGCTGGGCGGGTTCACGGGGCTGCTGGTCGGCTCGACCGCGGTCTCGCTCGTGGCCCACGCGCGGTGCCCGGTGGTCGTGGTGCGCGGCCGCCGGCCCGACGACGTGCCCGCGGTGGCCGGGCCGGTCCTCGTCGGGCTGGACGGTTCGCCGGACAGCACCGACGCGCTCGGCTACGCGTGCGAGGAAGCCGCCGCGCGCGGCACCACGCTCCTCGCGGTGCACACCTGGAACGAGATCACCCCCGAAGGGCGGCTGCGGCTCGCCGGTTCCGCGGCGGACGTCGCCGCCGAACGCCGGCTCGTGGACGAGCAGCTCGCTCCGTGGCGGGACAAGTTCCCCGAGCTGGCGATCGAGGTCGAGGTCGTGCACGGGCGGCCGGTGCGGACGTTGCTGGAGCGCGGTGAGGGCGCCCAGCTCGTGGTGGTCGGCAGCCGCGGCCGGGGTGGGTTCACCGGGATGCTGCTCGGGTCGACCAGCCAGGCACTGCTGGTGCACTCCGCGTGCCCGGTCGCGGTCGTGCGGCAGGGGAGCCGCTCGTGAGCGCCCGGGCCCGGCGAGCCGCGCCGGGGAAAACGGGACCGTCCGGAAAGGACTGGGGATCATGACGACGAGCAACACCGTGGTGGTGGGAGTCGACGGTTCGGCGGGCTCCGCCGACGCGGTCTGCTGGGCCGCGCGGCTCGCGTCGGGCCGGGGGCTCGACCTGGAACTCGTGCACTGCCTGCAGGCGGATTCGCTGTACTACGGCGGCGGCCTGGCCGGCAGCGACGTGCTGTTCGAACAGCTCCGGCTCGAAGGCGACCGCATCGTCGGCGCCGCGGCGGAGCGGGCCTTCGCCGTCGACGCGGCGCTCACGGTCCGCACCGACGTGCGCAGTGACGCCGCCTCCGCCGGCCTGCTCGACCGGTCGCGCAGCGTCCGGCTGATCGTGGTCGGCCGCACGGGCACCGGCGGCTTCGTGGGCATGCTGGTCGGCGCGACGGCCGCCGCCGTCGCGAGCCAGGCCGCCTGCCCGGTCGCCGTCGTGCGCGGACGGCACGGCGACGGGCCGGTTCCGCTGGAGGGCCCCGTCGTGGTCGGCGTGGACGGCACCCCGAACAGCGAAGCCGCCATCGAGGTGGCGTTCGACGAAGCCGGGTTCCGCGGCGTCCCGCTGGTGGCGGTGCACGCGGGGGACGACGTCACCTACGACTGCGCCGACAGCACGGCCCGGCTGATGCCGCAGCCCGCGACGCTCGAGCCGTCGGAAGAACGGCTGCTGGCCCAGCGCCTCGCCGGCTGGCAGGAGAAGTTCCCCGAGGTCGAGGTCCGCCGGTCGCTCGTGCGGGACCGGCCGCGGCACGCGCTGCTCGCCGAATCCGACCGGGCGCAGCTCGTGGTGGTCGGCAGCCGCGGCCGCGGCGGGTTCACCGGCATGCTGCTCGGCTCGACGAGCCAGGCGCTGATCCACCACGCGTCGTGTCCCGTGCTCGTGGTCCGGCCCGAACCGAAGCGATGACGGGTCTTTGGTCCCCGCCGGACCGGCGCGCGTAACGGCCGGTGGTGACCGCGGACCCGGCGGCGTGGGCCCAAGGCCTCTTCGAGCCGCCCGGCGCGCGGCCGATGCTGAGGCCATCGCACACCGGAACGGGGAGGTGCGAGGCAGATGAACCCGCCGAACCGCCTGCTGCGGTGGTGGCGCGCGCTCGCTTCCGGGCGCGGGTCCGTCGCGCGGACGACGGACCGGGTGCAGGCGTTCCTGGTCCTCGCGTCCGTGCTGCTGGCCGTGGCCGCGATCCCGTTCGCGGCGGCCACCGGGTCGGAGGTCTACGCCGCGCAGAAGCAGCAGTCCGTGCGGGAGCTCGCCGAGGCCCGGCCCGTCACGGCCACGTTCCTCGCGGACGGCCCGCCGGTCTCCGTGAACGGCCGAAGCGGCGCCGCCGGCGGCCCGGTGCCGACCGAGGCGACGTGGCGCACCCCCGAGGGCGCCGAGCGCGTCGGGCCGGTGTTCGCGAACGAGGGCACCCGGCGAGGGGACACCGTGCGGATCTGGGTGGACCGCGGCGGCGCGGTGGTCGGCCCGCCGCTGACCGCCGCCGCCGTCGTGGTGAACGCGGTCGCGGCCGCGGTGGGGCTGTGGCTGGCCGCGTGCCTCGCGCTGGCCACCGGCTACGGGATCGCGGTGTTCGCGCTGAACCGCTACCGCGCCGGGAAGTGGCAGCGGGAGTGGTTCGCGGAGCTGAAGAAGAACGCGCATTCGTGAGCGGCGCGCAGGAGGTTGGGATGGAGACCAGGACGGACACCACGACGGAGACCAAGCAGTGGCGGATCGAAGTGTTCCTGACCGAGGAAGACGGCAGGACGACGGCCACCGCGCGGCTGCGCACCGGCGCCGGCGAGGTGCTCGACGCGTCGGGGACCGCGCGGCTCAACCCGGTCGACCGCAACGTGCCGGAGATCGGTGACGAACTCGCCACCGCGCGGGCGCTCAGCGCGCTCGCGCACCTGCTGCTGGACGTCGCCGCCGAAGACATCGAGGACGTCACCCACAAGCACGTCCGCCTGGAAAGCTGAGGAGGCGGGCGGAATGCGCGCGCTGATCGTCTACGAGTCCTTCTTCGGTGACACCGAGGAGATCGCCCGCGCGGTGGCGGAGGGACTGGGCTCGGCGACGGTGCATCCCGTGGACGACGCCCCGCGCGACCTGGCCGGCTACGACCTGCTCGTCGTCGGTGCACCCACCCACGTCCACGGGCTGAGCCGGCCTTCGACCCGCAAAGCGGCGGCGGAACAGGCCCGGGGGAGCCCGCAGCACGAAATCGGCCTGCGGGAGTGGCTCGGCGACTTCCGCGTCCTGCCTCCCGGTACGACCACGGCCGCGTTCGACACCCGGCTCGCCAAGCCGCGGTGGCTGACCGGCTCGGCCGCACGATCCGCGAGCAAGATGCTGAGCCGGATCGGGCACCCGACGGTGGTGCCACCGATGAGCTTCTTCGTCGAAGTGGTGAGCGGCGACACGCGCCTGGTGGACGGCGAAAGCGCCCGGGCGCGTGTGTGGGGCGCGACCGTCGCGCACCGGCTCGACCGCACCGGCTCCGGGCCCGGCTGAGGTGCCCGGCCGAAGCGCTACCCGTTCTTCCGGCCGCTGCGGCGCTGCGTGTAGGTGCGGCCGCGGAGCGCGCCCGCGACCACGACGACGCCCAGGACGAAACCGAAGTCGTACAGGTGGCCGTTGTTGTGCACCTCGTAGATGCCGACGTGGTCGTCGAACAGCGAGACCAGGAAGGTGATCGGGCAGATCAGCCCGTGCCAGAGCCCGAGCCAGAAGCCGGCGTCGGGCGGGGTGCCGGTCGCGGGATTGGCGCCCGCCGCACAGGAAGTCAGCAGGAACGCCGTGCCCACCAGGAGTGCGGCGACGGCGAAGCGGCGAAGGGCTCGAGCGCTCATCTCGGTCACGGTCCCGGGAAGCGGCGCCGCGCAGAAGGGACGAACGGCTCCGGATCGCGGGACCTGAGGCCGTCGCCGCGGCTGGTCCGCTCCGAAGTGGACGGGTCCAGTCCAGAGTGGAGGTTCACCGGGTACCCGGATCCGGGTGGGGAGTTCACCCACGGGACCCGGCCGGTCGTGGCCAGGAATCGCCGCGCACGGGCCGATTTCGTCCCCGCCGGAAGGGACTTCGGGCCCTGCCGCGCGCGACGCCGGCTTGGGACGGTGGGGTACTCGACCGAAAGGCGGTCCGCCATGAGGATTCTCGTCGCGGTGGCGACCCGGCACGGGTCCACCCGGGAAATCGCCGAGCAGATCGCCGCCACAGCCGCGGCCGCGCTGAACGAAACCGGTGTCGCCGCGGAGGTCGGGGTGGTCGACGCCGGGCACGTCACGTCGTTCGCGGGGTATGACGCGGTTGTGCTCGGCAGCGCCGTCTACTTCGGGCGCTGGCTCGAAAGCGCCCGCCGGCTCGCGCACGAGCACCGGGAGGAGCTGCGCCGCGTTCCGGTGTGGCTGTTCTCGAGCGGGCCCGTGGGGAACGTCGTGGGCGAGGATCCGGTGGACGTCTCCGACGTGCTGGCGGCGACCGGCGCGCGCGAGCACCGGCTCTTCGGCGGCCGCGTCGAACGGGCGAACCTGCGTTTCACCGACCGCGCGGTGGTCGTCGCGCTGCGGGCGCAGGACGGTGACAACCGCGACTGGCCGATGATCCGCGCCTGGGCGCGCGCGATCGCGGGCGAGCTGGCCGTGGTCCCGGCAGGGGAGGAGAGCCGGCGATGACCGGGCCGTATCCCGTCCGCGTCGAGGCGGATCTGGACGAGCCGCTGTCGCGGTGGCTCTGGCTCGTGAAGTGGCTGCTGGCGATCCCGCACTACCTGGTGCTGGCCGTGCTCTGGTTCTGCTACCCCTTCGTGGGGCTCTGCGCGTTCTTCGCGATCCTCTTCACCGGCCGCTACCCGCGCTCGCTGTTCGAGTACACCGTAGGGGTGCTGCGGTGGAGCTGGCGCGTGCAGTACTACAGCTACGCCGCCCTGGGCACCGACCGCTACCCGCCCTTCACCTTCGGCGACGTGCCGAGCTACCCGGCGCGCCTGCAGATCGACTACCCGCACCGGCTCTCGCGCGGACTGGTGCTCGTGAAGTGGTGGCTGCTGGCCCTGCCGCAGCTGATCATCGTGGGCTTCTTCGTCGGCGGGGGCAGCTGGTTCGCCGGGCGCGACGACTGGGGCGGGTTCTGGTGGGCCTCGGGTGGCCTGGTCGGGATCCTGGTCTTCATCGCGGCCGTCGTGCTGCTGTTCACCGGCCGCTACCCCCGGCCGGTCTTCGACTTCGTGCTGGGCATGGACCGCTGGACCCTGCGCGTGGCGGCTTACGTCTCGCTGCTCACCGACGCGTACCCGCCGTTCCGCATGGACCTGGGTGGCTCGGAACCCGCTCCGCCGCCCCCACCGCCGTCACCGCTGGCCGGGCCGGTCACGGCCGCCGAAACGCCGCAGGGGTGGACCCCGCCCCGGGTCGCGGGGGCCGTCGGCGGGGCGGTGCTGCTGCTCGTTTCCACCGGCCTGCTGACCGGCGGCGGAGCGCTGCTGTGGGCCGACCGCGGCCGGCGCGACGCCGACGGGTACGTCACTGGGAGCGCCGCCTTCACCACCTCCAGCCCGGCGCTCGTGAGCGACTCGATCGACCTGTCCGGCACCGGGCCGGATCCCGCCGCGCTCCTCGGGACCGTGCGGATCGGCGCCACCGCGACCGACCCGGCGAAGCCCGTGTTCGTCGGGGTCGGCACCACGGACCGCGTGCTGGACTACCTCGCCGGCACGCAATACACGACCGTCACGGACCTGTCGGGCCGCGGCGCGCAGACGCTGCACCCGGGCAGCGCCGTCGCCGTCCTGCCGTCCGACGCCCAGATCTGGACGACGGAGTCGGCCGGTCCCGGCACGCAGTCGGTGACCTGGCCGGCGCAGGCCGGCGGCTGGACCGTCGTCGTCATGAACGCCGACGGCTCCGGCGGGGTGTCCGCGCGGGTCGACGCGGGCGCGACCGCGCCGGCGCTCCCGTGGCTGGCGACCGGCGTGCTCGCGGTGGGTGTGCTGTTCTTCGCCGGTGGTGTCGCGCTGGTCTGGATGTCCGCGCGCGCGGCCACGCGGCGGGCACCTCCGTCGTTCGCCGCCGGGTGAGCCCGGCGCCGCGCTGACCACGGCCGGAAGTCCCCGAATGCCGGGGACCTCCGGCAGCAGCCCCGGCGCGCGCCGGCGAGCACGCTCGGTGGATGAAGCTGTCCGCCGTGCTGCCGGGAGTCGCGCACCTGCGCGGATACCGGAAAACGTGGCTGCGGGGCGACGTCATCGCCGGCGTGACGGTCGCGGCCTACCTCGTGCCGCAGGTGATGGCGTACGCCGAGGTCGCCGGGCTGCCCCCGGCCGCCGGGCTGTGGGCCGCGGTCGGGCCGCTGGCGGTCTACGCCCTGCTGGGTTCGTCGAGCCGGCTGTCGGTCGGGCCCGAGTCGACGACGGCGCTGATGACCGCCGCCGTGCTGGCGCCGTTCGCCGTGGGCGACCCCGGGCACTACGCGACGCTGGCGGCGGTGCTCGCGGTGCTCGTCGGCGTGCTGTGTTTCGCGGCCTCTCTGGCGCGCCTGGGTGTGCTGGCCGAGCTCCTCTCGAAGCCGGTGCTCACCGGCTACATGGCCGGGATCGCGGTGCTGATGGTCGTGGGACAGCTCGGCAACGTCACCGGCGTACCCGTGGAGGGCGAGGGGTTCTGGGCCGAGCTCGGCTCGTTCTTCGCCCAGCTCGGGCAGATCCACTGGCCGACCGTCGCCCTCGCCGCGGGGGTGCTGCTGGTGCTGTTCCTCCTGCAGCGGTTCGCGCCCCGGGTGCCCGGACCACTCGTGGCGATCGCGGCCGCGACGCTGCTCGTGGCACTCGTGCAACCCCCGGACATCGACGTCGTCGGCGAGCTGCCCGCCGGGTTGCCCCCGGCGGTCTCGGGCTTCTCGTTCGACGAGGTGGGGCAGCTGATCGTGCCCGCCGTCGGCATCGCGATCGTCGCCTTCTCGGACAACGTCCTCACCGCGCGGGCATTCGCCGCCGGGCGCGACGAGGAGATCGACGCGAACCAGGAGCTGCGCGCCCTCGCCGGAACCAACGTGGCCGCCGGTCTGCTGCACGGGTTTCCCATCAGCAGTAGCCAAAGCCGGACGGCACTGGGCTCCGCGGCGGGGAGCCGCACGCAGCTGTACTCCCTTGTCGCGCTGGTGACCGTGGTACTCGTGGTGGTGTTCGCGCGCCCGCTGCTGGCGCAGTTCCCGCGGGCGGCGCTCGGGGCGCTGGTGATCTTCGCCGCCACCTACCTCGTCAACGTGAAGGAACTGCACCGGTTCGCGCGGTTCCGCCGCAGTGAACTCGTGCTCGCCCTGCTGACCACGGCGGGCGTGCTGGGGCTCGGCGTGATCTACGGTGTGCTCGCCGCGGTGGGACTGTCCATCTTGGACCTCCTGCGGCGGATCGCCCGGCCGCACGACGGGATCCTCGGCGTCGTGCCGGGCCTCGCCGGGATGCACGACGTCGACGACTACCCCGAGGCGGCGACCGAACCGGGGCTCGTCGTCTACCGCTACGACGCACCGTTGTGCTTCGCCAACGCGGAGGACTTCCGCCACCGCGCCCTCGCCGCGGCGAACGGCGAGGTGTCCGGGCCGGTGCGGTGGTTCGTGCTCAACACCGAGGCCAACGTCGAGATCGACGTGACCGCCGCCGACGCCCTCGACCAGCTGCGCGAGGAACTCGGGCGCCGGGGGGTCGTGTTCGCGCTGGCCCGGGTCAAGCAGGACCTGCGGGACGATCTGGTTGCGGCGGGGCTGGTCGAGAAGGTGGGGGAGGACCGCATCTTCCCGACCCTGCCCACCGCGGTCGGCGCCTACCGCGCCTGGGGCGTGGCGCAGAGCTGACGGCGCCCGTCAGCGGTCGGCGGCCTGCGCGCCGCTGGTGACGGGCGCCGGTTCGGCCGCCGGCGCGGTGCCCGTGCGCTGCGCCGCGTCGTACTCGGCCTCGAGTTCGGCCAGTGCCGCGCCGCGCGCGGACAGGACCCGGCGGGCCTTGTCCTGGTCGAAGTCGTTCTCCCACTTGCCGATCACGATCGTCGCGACGGCGTTGCCGAGGACGTTGATGAACACCCGGCCCTCGTTGAGGATGCGGTCGATGCCGACGATCAGGGCGAGCGCGGCCAGCGGCATGTGGCCGACGGCCGTCATGCTGGAGGCCAGCACGATGAACGCGCCACCGGCGATGCCCGCCGTGCCCTTGCTCGTCAGCATCATCACCCCGACCATGGTCAGCTGCTGCTGCCAGCTCAGGTCCATTCCCAGGGCCTGCGCGAGGAACAGCGACGCCATCGTGAGGTAGATGGCGGAACCGTCGAGGTTGAACGAGAACCCGGACGGCACCACGATGCCGACCACCGGCCGCCCGGCGCCGAGGATCTCGAGCTTGCGCACCATTTGCGGCAGCACCGCCTCGCTCGAGCAGGTCGACAGCGCCACCAGCAGCTCGTCCTTCAGCAGCCGCATCAGCGCGAACAGGCCGAGCCGGCAGGCGCGCATGATCGAGCCGAGCACCACCAGGATGTAGACCACGCACGTGCCGGTGAACAGCAGGATCAGGTACAGCAGCTGCTGCAGGCTTTCCGCGCCGTAGGTCGCCACGACCGAAGCCAGCGCCCCGAAGGTGCCGAACGGCGCGAGCCGCATGACCCAGCGGACGATCCGGAAGACCACGCCCGACAGGGCCGTGATGCCGCGCGTCAAGGGCGCGCCGGACGGGCCGGCCAGGTTGAGCGCGGCGCCGAACACGATGGACACGAGCAGGGTGGCGAGGATGTTGTCACTCGTGATCGCGCCGAACAGCGAGTCCGGGATGAGGCTGGAGACGAAGCCGGTGAACGACGCGTGGTCCTGCGTGGCCGCCTTCGGGACCCCGCTGGGATCCAGCGTGGCGGGATCGATGTGCATCCCGGACCCGGGTTTGAACACGTTCGCGACCACGAGCCCGATCAGCATGGACACCAGTGACAGCACCACGAAGTAGCCGATCGCCTTGCCGCCGATGCGGCCCGCCTTGCGCAGGTTGTCCATCGACGCGATGCCGGTGGTGACGACGCAGAAGACGACCGGCACGACGATCATGCTCACCAGCGAGATGAACCAGTCGTTGAGCGGTTTGAGCGCCGGGCCCGCCTTCGGGAACAGGAACCCGACGGCGATGCCCAGCACCGCGGCGACGATCACCTGGAACCACAGCTGCCCGAGCAGGCTGCGCACGCGCGATCGGGCCGCGGGGGCGGTGGACGGCATGAGTTGCTCCTTCGCACGACGTTGTGACGGGGGGACCTTCAGCTGTGCAACTGGCGCAGCACCCGGAAGAACGCGGCTTTCTCCTCGAAGCCGATGCCCGGCGTTGCGGTGAGACCGACCCGGCTGTTCTCGACGACCGCGCCGTCGGCGAACCCCCCGGTCGGCTGGAACTCGCCGGGGTAGGACTCGTTGCCGCCGAGCTTGAGCGCCGCGGCGATGTGCAGGGAGAACTGGTGACCGCCGTGGGGGATGCAGCGGCGCGAGGACCAGCCGTGCTGCTTGAGCATGTCCTGGATGCGCAGGTACTCGGTGAGCCCGTAGCCCAGCGCCGGGTCGAACTGGAGGTAGTCGCGGTCGGGGCGCATCCCGCCGTAGCGGATGAGGTTGCGGGCGTCCTGCAGGGAGAACAGGTTCTCGCCGGTGGCGATCGGGCCCGCGTAGTGCTCGGAGATCACCGCGTTGAGGCCGTAGTCGAGCGGGTCGCCGATCTCCTCGTACCAGAACAGGCCGTAGGGCTCGATCGCGCGGCCGTACTCGAGGGCGGTGGCGAGGTCGAAGCGGCCGTTGACGTCCACCGCGAGCCGCGAGCCGTCGCCGCCGAGGACGTCGAGCACGGCTTCGATCCGCTCGAGGTCCTCGGCCAGGTCCGCACCGCCGATCTTCATCTTGACCACGCGGTAGCCCTGGTCGAGGAAGCCCTTCATCTCGTCCTGCAGGTCCCGCAGGGTCTTGCCGGGCGCGTAGTAGCCGCCGGCGGCGTAGACGAACACGTCGTCGTCCGGCGCGCCGTCGCCGTAGCGGTCGGACAGCCAGCGGTACAGCGGCTGCCCGGCGAGCTTCGCGGCGAGGTCGAACAGGGCCATGTCGACCACGCCGACGGCCACCGAACGCTCGCCGTGCCCGCCCGGCTTTTCGTTGGCCATCATGAAATCCCACGCCCGCGTGGGGTCGAGCTGCCCGTCTTCGGCGAGCAGGGCGTCCGGGTCGGCGGCGAGCAGGCGGGGGACGACGCGGCGCCGCAGGATTTCGCCCGCGCTGTAGCGGCCGTTGGAGTTGAAGCCGTACCCGACCACCGGCTCGCCGTCGCGCACGACGTCGGACACCACCGCGACGATGGAGCAGTCCATCGAGCTGAAGTCGATCCAGGCGTTGCGGATCGACGAGCTGATCGGGATGACGCCTTCGTGCACGTCGAGGATCTTCATCCGGGCCTCTCTTATAAATTATAAATTCCAACCGGATGCTAAAGTCTCCGGAGGCCGAAGCACAAGCCTCGGTTTCCGCCAGGGAGGGTGCAGGGGTCGATGAGCAGCGCGAACGTGTTCTCGAGCAAGGGCGAGGTCGCCTACGCCGAGCTGCGCGGCCGCATCCTGTCGGGCGCCCTGCGGCCCGGCTCGCGGCTCGAGCAGAACGAGCTCGCCGGCGACCTGGGCATGAGCCTCACCCCGCTGCGGGAGGCGATCCGCCGGCTGTCCAGCGAAGGCCTCATCCACCTCGACGCCCACCGCGACGCCCGGGTGGCCGGGATGAGCGCGGCGGAGGCCCGCCAGCTCTTCGAGGTGCGCCTGTCGCTCGACCCGACCGCCGCGATGTACGCGGCGCAGCGGCGCACCGACGACGATCTGTCGGCCCTGCGCGCCGCGGTGGCCCGGTTGCTGCCCGTCACCCGCGAATGGGGCGAAGAGGCGCTGACCGCGCACCGGGCCTTCCACCGGGCGCTGTACGTGGCGTCCCACAACGCCACGCTGATCCGCCTGCTCGACGACATCTGGGACAAGACGGACCGCTACCGCCGCGCCGGGCTGGAACTCCCGCCCGGCAACGAGCCCCGCACGCGCGACCACCAGGAACACCGCCAGCTGGTCGACCTCGTCGCCGCGCGCGACGAGGTCGGGGCGCGCGCGCTGATGCACAGTCACATCGAGCGCAGCCTGCTGGCGTCGGCGATCGAAGCGCTGGAGCAGCGCGAGCGTGCCGGGACGGCGGCCGGTTAGGGCCTCAGCAGAGGGCGACCGCGTTCGCCGGCGACCCCACGCCGCCGACGAGGTTCAAGGGTTTGACCACCACGAGGTAGGTGTAACCGCCGCCGCCGGCGGCGTGCGCCGACAGCGCGTCGAGCTTCCACTGCTCGCCGAGGGGCAGGCCGAGCAGGCCGATGAGGTCCTGGTGCACCATGCCCGGTTCGTGGGGGCCGCCGAACCGCGGATCCGGGGGCGGTGGCATCGCCTCCAGGGCGAAGGTGTCGGACGCGACGAGGGCGAGGCGGTGGTCCCAGAGCCACGCGACCAGCTCCCGGGACTGCGCGAGCCCGGTGCAGCGGGGCGTCTGCCCGATCGCCTCGCGGCCCGCCGTGTCCAATTCGGACAGGTACCATTCCGCCCAGCCGGTGCGCAGCAGGAGCAGGTCTCCCTCGCGCAGGCTCACGCCCTGCCAGGACAGGGTCTCCTCGACGAGGCCCAGCGGCAGCGGTTCGCCGGCCGCGTGGTCGATGGGCCGGCCCAGCGCCTCCCGGTAGCGCGCGAGGTCCACGAGCACGCCGCGGCCGACGATCGGCTCTTCGGCCCACCGCTGCACGCCCAGCGCCGGGGTGCCAGGGCGGACCTCGGCGTCGGGAACCCCTTGGTAGAATCCGGCGTCGTGGTGGCGGCGGTGCCGCAGACCGTCCACATGGGAGCTCGCCTGCAGCCAGAGGTGGTCGACGTAGTCGTCGCGCTGGTCGGCGTGCGAGGACGTGATCGTCTGCTCCGGCGGCGTCCGCCACACCACTGAAGGGTCGAACGCGTCGAGCGGGTAGTCCAGGTTGAACACCGTGCCGCGGCGCACCAAACCGGCCGCCTCGACCACGTGCGACGCCTGGGCGAAGTTCGCCATCCCGCGCTCGGGCGTCCGGTCGAACAGGCCCCAGCTGGACCCGGCCGGACCGTCGTCGCGGGCGCGCAGATCGCGGTAGTCCGGAACCGGCACGTCGTTCTCCTTCCGCGGGCTCACGCGAGCTCCCGGCCGCGGGTCTCGGGCAGGAACACCAGCGCGATCAGGAACAGACCGTAGGCGCTGGCGGCGAACAGCGAGATCCCGGTCCCGAGGCCGTAGCTGCCGGCGAGCGCGCCGACCACCGCCGGGGCCAGCGCGGCGACGCCGCGGCCGACGTTGTAGCAGAACCCCTGCCCGGCGCCGCGCATCTCGCTGGGGAACAGCTCCGCGAGGAACGGGCCGAACCCGCTGATGATGCCGGACCCGAAGAACCCCAGCGGGAAGCCGACGTAGATCACGAGGCCGGACGGGATGCGCGCGTAGGCGTAGACCACCACCGTGACCGCGCTGAGCACCCCGAACACGGCGAACGTCGGCTTGCGGCCGAACCGGTCGTTGGCGAATCCCGCGGCGACGTAACCGAGGAACGAGCCGGCGATCACGAACACGAGGTAACCGGCCGCGCCGACCGCGTTCAGCCCGCGGCTTTCGGACAGGTAGGTGGGCAGCCACGTGAAGATCGCGTAGTACCCGCTCTGCATGCCGATCGAGAGCAGCGTCGCCAGGATCGTGGAGCGGAGGATCTTGCGCCGGAAGATCAGCCCGAGGCTGATCGGCGCCTTGGCCTCGCGGGTCCGGCGCGCTGCCAGCCAGACCGGCGATTCGGGCACCTTGCGCAGGATGTAGATCACGGCCACCGCCGGGAGCAAGCCGACCCAGAACATCATGCGCCAGCCGAGAGCGCCGAAGTTCGGCAGGATCAGCACCGACGCGATCACCGCCAGCGCCCAGCCGAACGACCACGCGCCCTGGACGAACCCGGCGACCGCGCCGCGCTTCTTCGCGGGGATGACCTCCGAGATGAGCACCGCGCCGACGGCCCATTCGCCGCCGAAACCCAGTCCC
The DNA here is from genome assembly GCF_044452505.1 of Amycolatopsis sp. NPDC051903. NCBI lineage: Bacteria > Bacillati > Actinomycetota > Actinomycetes > Pseudonocardiales > Pseudonocardiaceae > Amycolatopsis > Amycolatopsis sp. NPDC051903. The sequence goes on from NZ_JBITBT010000021.1 coordinate 75,812, forward strand.
TCCACCGCGCGGTACACCAGCAGTTCGGGAAAGCTGCTCGCGATCCCGGACAGGGCGGTGAACAGCGAGTACAGGAAGATCGCCGCCGCCAGGATGCGCACGCGCCCGAAGCGGTCGGACAGCGTGCCGGCGACGATGCCGCCGAACGCGGAGAACAGCAGCGTGACCGTGCCGATGAGGCCGGCCTGCTCGTGGTTCAGTCCGAACGCGATGCTCACCGCGCCGATGGCCAGCGTGTAGAGCATGTAGTCGAACCCGTCGAGGCCCCAGCCCGCGAACGTGGCCCAGAAGACCCGGCGTTGCGGACGGTCGAGGGTGAGCGGGGGGACCTTGGTCAGGACGGACGCCATGACCACTCCTTCCGAAACTTCGCGTCGTTGCGGGCCGGTGGAGCACTGGAGGGGTGGAGCTATTCGGTGAAGCGCAGCACCAGGTCAGCCGCGCTGACCCCGTCCGGGCGGGCGATGAGGGGGTTGATCTCGAGTTCGGCGAGCCGGTCACCGAGGCCGGCCGCGTAGTGCGAAAGGGCCGCCACGGTGCCGGCCACGGCGGCCACGTCGGCGCCCGGCCGGCCGCGGTAGCCGCGCAGCAGCGGCGCCCCGCGCAGCCGGGTGAGCAGGTCCCGCACGTCGGATTCCGACAGCGGGGCGAGCCCGGTGACCACGTCCTGGTAGATCTCGGCCGTCACCCCGCCGAAGCCGATGGTCACCACCGGCGGGTAGCCGTCGGCGGCTCCCTCGACGCCGACGAGCAGTTCGATCCCCGGCGGAACCAGGCGCTGCACGAGGATTCCGTCGAGCACGACGTCCGGCCGGGCGGCGCGCACGGCGTCGACCACTTCCCGATACGCGCTCGCCGCGTCGGTCACCCCGACGCGCACCCCGCCGGCTTCGGACTTGTGCGTGAGGCCGGGGGACTGCGCCTTGAGCACCACCCGGCCGCCGAGCCGGGCCGCCGCTTCGGCCGCCTCCTGCGCACTCGTGACGAGCACACCGTCGGGCCGGGGTACGCCCAGCGCGTCCAGCAGCGGGGCGCCCGCGGCCTCGGTGACCACGCCCGTGCCCGCGAACCCTCCGGCGGGGGCGGCCACCGGTTCGGCCCGGGCCGGCGGCCGCGCGGCGCCGGCCCGGTGCAGCCGGGCCAGCACGTGGGCCTTGCGCCCGATCGAATCGTGCAGCGGAACGTGGTGCTCTCGCAGGATCTTCGTCGCCTCGGCGATCTGGTTCCCGTCGGCGAGCCACACCACGCCGAGCGGTTTGGGCGAGCCGTCGGCCGCCTCGACGAGCTGCCGGGCCACGCGGGCCGCGCGGGCACCGGTCACGTTCGTCATGATCACCATCAGGACGTCGGTGCCCGGATCGTCGAGGATCGTCCGGCACACGTCGAACACCGCGTCGTCGTCTTGCGAGAACAGCTGCGCGGTCACGTCCACCGGGTTGCTCGTCGAGCCGTACGCGGGGATGAACTGCTCGAGTTCGCGGCGCGTGCCGCCGGCGAGCTCGCCGGCGCGCAACCCGGCTTCCTCCAGCCAGTCCGCCGCGATCCCGCCGGCGCCGCCGGAACTCGTCACCACGGTCACCGCCGGTCCGCGCAGCCGTTTGCCCGCGGCGAGCTCCACCACGGTGTCCAGCAGCTGGTCGACGTCGGTCACGCCGATCACGCCGTGCTCCGCGGACACCAGCTCGAACGCCGTGTCCGGCCCGATCATGGCGCCGGTGTGCGACGCGGCCGCGCGCCGCCCGGCAGCCGACCGCCCGGACCGCAGCACCACCAGGTCCTTGCGCAGTTCCCGCGCCCGCGCGGTGAGCTGCCGCCACTGCGCCCCCGGCGGGATCGCCTCCAAGTACATCGCGACGACGCGGACTTCGTCCTCTTCCAGGAACCCGGCGGCGAGGTCGGCCACCCCGAGGTCGGCCTGGTTGCCGCTGCTGGCCCACGCGGTGAGCCCGATGCCGCGTTCACGCGCGAGCCCGAGGAACGAGCCGCCGATCGCGCCGCTCTGCCCGGCGTAGGCGATGCCGCTCGACTCACCGAGCCCCGCCTGCGCGGCTTCGCTGAAGGTCGCGACCAGGCTGGCCGGGCGGTAGATCAGGCCCTGGCAGTTGGGTCCGAGCAGGCGCACGCCGCCGGCGCGCGCGGCCTCGGCCATGCGCCGCTGCACGGCCAGGCCTTCGGCACCGAGTTCACCGAACCCCGACGAGAACACCACCGCCGTCCCGACGCCGGCGCGCACGCAGTCCTCGATCGCGCCCGGCACCGCGGCCGCCGGCACCAGGATCAGCGCGAGGTCGACCGGGCCCGGCGCGGCGTCGAGCGAGGGGTAACACGGCAGCCCGTCGAGCTCGGTGTACTTCGCGTTGACGGGCAGCACGCGCCCCGCGTAACCGAAGTCCCGCAGGTTCGCGAGCGCCTGCGTGGAAATGCTCCCGGGCCGGGCGGACGCGCCGACGATCGCGACCGAGCGCGGGTGCAGCAGGCGCTGCGCCCAGTGGGGGGCGGAGGCAACGGGCATCAAAGGGGTCCTTTCGGGCCGGTCAGGGGACCAGCCAGCCGAGCACGGGAGTGGATTGCAGGTACACGAGCACGGACAGCACCACGACCATCACCACCGTCCAGCCGATGGTGCGGCGGAAGAGCACACCCTCCTTGCCGCCGAGCCCCACGGCGACCGCGGCGATCGCCAGGTTCTGCAGCGACACCGCCTTGCCGACCACCCCGCCGCTGCTGTTGGCGGAGGTCAGCAGCACGTCGGACAGGCCCGCGTGGTGGGCGGTGGTGTACTGCAGCAGGCCGAAGAGTGTGTTGCTGGAGGTGTCGGAGCCGGTCAGCACGGTGCCGATCCAGCCGATCACCGGCGACACCAGCGGGAACGCCGCTCCGGCGCCGGCGAGCCAGACGCCGAGCGTGGTGGTCTGGCCGGACAGGTTCATCACGTAGCTCAGCGCGATGACGCAGCACACCGTGAAGATCGCCCAGCGCAGCTGCCCCAGGTTCGCCAGCCACACCCGGGCCGCGCGCCCGAGCCCGACGCCCAGCACCGGCAGGCTCAGCAGCCCGGCGATGAGCACGAGCGAACCGGGCGCCCCGACCCACGCGAAGCTGATTTTCGCGATGGACAAGGGTTTGCCGTCCGAGCCGAGCACATCGGCCCCGGGCCAGTGCACCTTGGTGGTGAGCGATGCGATCAGGTCCGACACCCCGGGCAGGTTCGCGATGATCACCACGGCCACGATCAGCAGGTACGGCGTGAGCGCGGCCAGCACGGACGGCTGCTCACCGTCCTCTGTGGACTCACCGGCGGGCGGCGCGGCGAAGTCGCCCCCGCCCGCCGTGACCATCGAGCGCTGCGACACCGCGGCCGTGGTGGCGACGCGACTGGCCCGCGCGACGAGCACGGTGACCACCCCGGACACGACAGCCGCGACCGTGTCCACGAGCGCCGGCGTGAGGAACACCGACGCGGCGCACTGGACCGCGGCGAACGAGACACCCGCCGCGAGGGCGACGCCCCACCGCTGCTTGAGCCCGGTCTTCCCGTCGACCACGAGAACCAGCACGAGCGGGATGAACAAAGCCAGCAACGGCGTCTGCCGGCCGATCATCACGGCCAGGTCGTGCACGGGCAGCCCGGTCTGCGTGGCCAGGACGTCGATGGGCTGGCCGAGCGCGCCGAAGGCGACCGGCGACGTGTCCGCGATCAGGCACGCGGCGGCGGCCTTGATCGGCGACAGGCCCAGCGCCATCAGGATCACGGCGCAGATCGCGACCGGGGCACCGCCACCGGCCAGGCCCTCCAGCGCGGCGCCGAAGCAGAACGCCACCAGGATCGCCTGCACGCGGCGGTCGTCGCTGACCCGCGTGAACGCGGTGCGCAGGGCGGCCGAATGCCCGCGCAGTTCGGTGACCTTGTGCAGCCAGATGGCGTTGATCGCGACCCACAGGATCGGGAAGATCCCGTAGACGATGCCTTCCGCGGCACCGGAGAACGCGATGGACGCCGGGAGCCGGAACGCGACGACGCCGACGGCCAGCGCAGCGATCAGCGAGGCGGGCGCGGCGATCCGGGCGGGAGTCTTGAACACGCCGAGCAGCACGATCAGGAGCAGCAGCGGGATGGCCGCCAGGAGGGCGGACAGGGTCAGCGAGCCGCCGACCGGGACGAGGATCTGTGTGAACAACGTTGTTCTCCAGTGGGGGACCGGGGCCGGTGGGGTCAGTGGCCTTCGAAGAGCGGGGTTCTCTTCTCCCGGAAGGCGGTCAGGGCCTCCGCGGAGTCGCGAGTGGACTGGATCACGGCCTGGTGCGACGAAATGAGGTCGAGCGCGGTCCGCAGGTCCGTGCGGCTGCTCTGGTAGGTCGCGCGCTTGATGGTGCGCAGGGCGAGCGGGGGTCCCGCGGCGAGCTTGGCCGCGAACGCCCGGGTGCGTTCGGCGAACTCGGCGTCGGGGTAGACGTGGTTGACCAGCCCGATGCGTTTGCCCTCTTCGGCGCCGACCCAGTCGCCGGTCCACAGCAGCTCCAGCGCGCGGGACAGGCCGACGAGCCGGGGCAGCAGGTAACACCCGCCGTCGCCGGGCACGAGCCCGACGCGCACGTAACCCTCGGAGAACCGCGCCGACGCCGAGGCGAGGCGGAGGTCGGCCATGAGCGCGAAATCCATCCCGGCGCCCACGGCGACCCCGTCGACCGTCGCGATCACCGGCTTGTCGAAGTCCTCCAGCGCGTAGGCGATCCGGTGCACGCGATCGGTCAGCAGCGTCTTGTCCTTGAGCGGGGTGCGCGTCTCGTCGTCGAACACGCCGAGGTCGACCCCGGAGCAGAACGCGCCGCCGGCCCCGGTGACCACGAGCACGCGGATCGCGTCGTCGGTGCGCGCGTCCTCGATGATGCGCACCCACTGCTCGAGCATGGCGAGCGTGAAGGCGTTCTTGCGCTCGGGCCGGTTCAGCAGGATGGTCCCGACGCCGTCGGTGACCTCGAACTCCAGATCCGCCACGTCAGTGCTCCGCCGTCTGGTAGCGCTTGAGCTCCTGGCGGGCGACGGTGCGGATGTGCACTTCGTCGGGCCCGTCGACGATGCGCAGCGTCCGGGCACGGCTCCAGATCTCGGCCAGCGGCAAGTCGTCGGTCACGCCGGCTCCGCCGTGGATCTGGATCGACCGGTCGAGCACGCTCAGCGCCGCGCGCGGCGCGACGACCTTGATGGCCGCGATGTCGGAGCGCGCGTTGCGCACGCCCACCTCGTCGATCAGCCAGGCCGTGCGCAGCACCAGCAGCCGGGCTTGCTCGATCTCCATGCGCGATTCGGCGATCTGCTGGCGCACGACCCCCTGGTCGGCCAGCGGGCCGCCGAACGCGGTGCGCGACAACGCGCGTTTGCAGGCGAGTTCCAGCGCCCGCTCGGCCATGCCGACCGCCCGCATGCAGTGGTGGATCCGGCCGGGCCCGAGGCGCGCCTGCGCGACGGCGAACCCGTGACCCTGCTCGCCCAGCAGGTTGCCCACGGGCACGCGGACGTCGGTGTAGCTGATCTCGCAGTGGCCCTGCTGGTCGCGGAACCCGAACACCGGCAGCGCGCGTTCGACCTTCACCCCGGGCGTGTCGAGGGGCACGAGGACCATCGAGTGCTGGCGGTGCTTCGGCGCGTCGGGATCGCTCTTGCCCAGCACGATCAGCAGCCGGCAGCGCGGATCGGCGGCACCGGTGGTGAACCACTTGCGGCCGTTGATCACGTACTCGTCGCCGTCGCGCACGATCGAGGTGGCGATGTTGGTGGCGTCGGAGGAGGCCACGTCCGGCTCGGTCATCGAGAACCCGGAGCGGATCGTGCCGTCCAGCAACGGGTTCAGCCAGCGTTCGCGCTGCTCGTCGGTGGCGAACAGGTGCAGCAGCTCCATGTTGCCGCTGTCGGGGGACAGGCAGTTCATGGCCGCGGGCGCGATGAACGGCGAGCGGCCCGTCTCCTCCGCGAGCACGGCGTAGTCCACATTGGTCAGGTGGGATTCGTCGGGGAGGAACAGGTTCCACAGCCCGCGTTCGCGCGCGGCCGCGATGAGGTCTTCCAGGACCTGGGGTACGTCGTGGGTGCGGCCCGCCGCGATCAGCTCGTCGCGCTGCCGCGCGTACACCGGCTCGGCGGGGTAGACGAGGTCCGCCATGAACGACCGGACCTGGGCCAGGCGCTCGGTCGCCTGCGGGGAAAGCGAGAAATCCATTCGGTGCTCCGTCTTGTCGGGTCAGCCCGCGTGGGCCAGTGACTGCAGCGCTTCGGTCAGCTGCCACTCGACCTGCGCGTCGAGCGCGGCCACGTCCAGCTCCTTGTCGCCCATCGCCCCGGCGACGAAGCGCGCGCGGGTGGTGGTGTTGATGCACGAGAGGCGCCAGTAGGAGAACGCGACGTAGTACGGCAGGTCGGAGACGTCGAGGGGGGACCGGGCGGCATACGCGTCGACGAGGTCGGCGTGGCCGGGGAAGCCGCCCGCGAGCGTGGCGGGCGGGGAGATCCACTTGCCGGGGTTGTCCGGCAGCGCCCACCAGACGAGCAGCCAGCCCAGGTCGGCGAGCGGGTCGCCGACGGAGGTGAGCTCCCAGTCGAGCACGGCCGCCACGTCGCCCTCGGGGGTCAGCAGCACGTTCTCGGCCTTGTAGTCGCCGTGCAGCAGGGACGTGCCCTGCGGCGCGGGCACCCGGGCGGCGAGCCGGCCCGCGACGGCCCGCAGCGGGCTCGCGGTGGGCACGTCCAGCGCGTCGAACTGCCGCTGCCAGCGGCGCAGCTGGCGTTCGACGTAACCGCGGTCCCGGCGCAGCTCACCCAGCCCGATCTCCGTGACGTCCAGGGCGTGCAGCCGGGCGAGGACCTCCGGCAGCCGCCGGCCGATCGTGCGTTTGACCTCGGGGGACAGCGCCGCGGCGGTGTCCGGGCTCAGCGTCCGGCCGGGCACGAAGTCCATCAGGAAGAACGGCGCGCCGAGCACGTCCGGGTCGGTGCACTCGGCGATCGGCGCCGGCACCGGGACCGCGGTGGTGCTGAGCGCGGAGAGGATGCGCCGTTCGCGGCCGACGTCGTGGGCGCCCGATTCGAGTGCGCCCAGCGGAGGCCGGCGCAGCACGTACTGCGCGCCGGTGGCGTCGCGCACCGAGAACGTGAGGTTGGACCGGCCCGCGGAGATCGTCGTCACCGTGATCGGCGGTTCGACGGCGCTGCCCTGTCCGGCCAACCACGTCGTGAGCGCCGCGACGTCCACGCCCGGCGCCTCCTGGTTCGCCACCTTCGACCTCCTGACCACTGAGGGAGATAAAATCGGGACAGCGTCCCGAACTTGTGGAGGATCCTGGCCCCGGCAGGCGCGGGTTGTCAAGGTGGCTGGTTACAGTGGCCGCGGAGGGGAATCAGGTGAGCGCACGGGGACAGGGCATGAGCGGGCAGGGTGTGGCGGTCGAGGGGCAGCCGCGGTTCCGCGCGCTCGGGATGACCGGGCGGGTGTTCGCGGTGCTCGACGCCGTCATCGCGCGCCAGGACGGCGACACCGGCGTGCGGGAGCTCGCGGCGCACCTGGACGTCAGCCGCAGCGCGGTGCACCGGATCCTGCAGACGCTGGGCGACCTGCGGATCGTGCGCGGGCAGCCCAACGGCCGGTACGACCCCGGCCCGCGGTTGCTGGCGTGGGCGAAGTTCCTCGGCGAGCGCAACGTGCTGCTCACCCGCGGCCAGGACGAGCTCGTGGCGCTGGAGCATGAAGCCGGCGAGACCGCGATGCTGCTGACGTACACGGCGGGGGAGGAGTCGGCCAGTGTCGTGAGTTCGGTCGAGTGCGGCAAGCCCGTGCGCTACACCGTCCGCATCGGCTCGAAGTCGCCGCTGCACGCGGGTTCGGCCGGAAAGGCGATCCTGGCGAACGTTCCGGACGATTTTCTGGCCACTTTGGACCGTCCGGCGCTGACCGGTTCGACGATCGGCGACCTCGACCTGCTGCGCACCGAGCTGAAGCAGGTGCGGGAGCAGGGCTTCGCGACGAGCGTCGCCGAGCGCATCCCCGAAGCCGCGGGCGCCGCGGCCGCCTACTTCCGCGACGGCGAACCGGCGGGTGCCTTCAACATCACGGTTCCCCGGCACCGGCTGTCCGATGAGGACGAACTGCGGCGGCTCGGCGAACTCGTCAAGGCCGCGGCCGGCCGGCTGACCGCGGCCCTCGCCGTTCCGGTCGCGCAGGATCCGCGGGTTTCGCCGGCCGGCACCGCGGAACCCTCGGGGGTGTCCGCCGAACGGCGTTCCATCGTGCGCGTGGCCGCGGCCCTCGATGCCCTCGCGCGCTCCTCCGCCGGCGGGCTCTCCGTCGACGATCTCACCACGGGCATCTCCAGTGGCCGCGCCACCGCGGCCCGCCTGCTCGGCGCCCTCGCCGACCTGGGCCTCGCCCGCCCCCTCGCCGCCGACCGCTACGAAGCCGGCGCGGAACTGCTCGTCTGGGCCGCCCGCCTCGGCCGCGGCACCGGCATCGGGCCCGTCGCGGCCGACCTGCTCGCCGAACTCGTGCGCGACCTCGACGAAAGCGCCTACCTGGCCCGCTACGACCCGGCGGCCGAAGGGGTCGTGTTCGAAGCGGGGCGCACCAGCGACAAACCCATCCAGTACGTCATCCCGCTCGGCTCCACCGCCCCGCTCCACGCCGGCGCGGCCGGCAAGGCGGTGCTCGCCTGGAGCGGCCCGGAGTCGTTCGCGGCCCAGCACTTCGAGCGCTTCTCACCCACGACGGTGGTGGACCGCGCCACGCTCCAGGCCGACCTCGCCCTCGTCCGCGAACGCGGCTACGCCGTCAGCACCGGCGAACGCATCCCGGAAGCCTCCGGCATCGCGGCGCCGTTCTTCACCGACGGCGTCGTCGCGGGCGCCATCACGATCACCATTCCGCACTACCGCTTCGACCCCGCGCGCACCGAGGAGTACGCGGCCCGCGCGGTGGCCGCCGCCACGGAACTCACCCGCTTGCTGACGGCGGGGACGCTGTTCACGTGATCTCCGGCTCCCGGCAGGGGCACGCGCTCGGTCACGCGAGCGGATTGCGGGGCAGCACCCGATCCGAAATGATCTTCTGCTGGATCTGGCTCGTCCCCATCTCGTGCCGAGGAGTTCGGGCCGCAGGGCCTGCGCGTCAACACGGTTGTCGCCGGGTGCGGTGCGCACGGCGATCTGGGAAGCCGCCTGTGGTTTCGTCGAACAGATCCCCAAGACGTCCGGCATGACGACCGGACGGGTCACCGAGCCGCGCGAGGTGGCGGCGCTGATCGTGGTCCTGATGTCCGAGGTCGCGGGCAACATCACCGGCGCCGGCCACTTCATCGACGGGGGCACGATCAAGGCGCTCTGAACACCCGGTGCCCTTGGCCGCGATCACAGCGCCCTGATCGCCCCGCCGTCGATCGACACCAGGCTGCCGGTCACGTACGACGCGGCGGGGGACAGGAGCACGGCGGCCATCTGCCCGAATTCGGCCGGGTCACCGAGGCGGCGCAACGGGATGGCCGCCTCGGCGCGCGTGCGCGCCTGCGGATCGCCCTTCTCGAGCGCCAGGGTGCGGCCGGTGAGGACCTTGCCGGGCAGGAGGCCGAGCACGCGGGTGTCCTGGGGGCCGAGTTCGTCGGCCAGGTCCTTGATCAGCATGGCCAGGCCGGCGCGCAAGCCGTTGGACACCGACAGCCGCGGGAGCGGGGTTTTCGCCGAGCTGGACAGGACGACGGCGATCGCGCCGCCGTCGTCGCGGGGTTCGCCGCGGGCCAGGAGCGGGGCGAGGTGGCGGACCAGCCGGACGGTCCCGAGGAAGATGCTCTCGAAGGACTGCCGCCACGCGTCGTCGGACACGGTGGTCGTGACGCCCGGCGGCGGCCCGCCCACGCTGACGAGCGCGCCGTCGACGCGGCCGAACGCCGCCAGTGCGGCGTCGGTGAGCCGGCGGGGCGCGTCGGGATCGGCGTTGTCGACCGCGACGCCGATCGCCGAGGAGCCCCACTCGGCGGCTGCCTTCGCGACCCTCGCCTCGTCCCGCGACGACACGACGACCTTCGCGCCGTCGCGGACGAGCGCTTCGGCGGTGGCGTGCCCGAGACCGCTCGTGCCACCGGTCACCAGGTACACGCGTTCGGCAAGTCCCAGATCCATGGAAACCCTTTCACACTGCGAACGAGGAAAACGAACTCACTCGGCCCGGCGCCGGGCCACCCGCGCGCGGTCGGGCCGGACGAAGCGCCCGTGCCCCGGCTCGGCGACGATGCGCCCGTCGTCGAAGATCCGCCGCCCGCGCGAGAAGGTCGTGACCACGCGGCCGGTGAAGCTGGTGCCGTCCAGGAACGTGGCGTTGGCCGCGGCCTTCGAAAAGCCCTCCGGACGGAAGGTCCACCGGCTGCTCGGGTCGACGAGCACGAGGTCCGCGTCTGCGCCCGGCGCGATGCGGCCCTTCGCGGGGAGGTCGAAGATCTCGGCCGCCCGGGTGGACGTGAGCCGGACGACGTCGGGCAGGGTGAGGCGGCCGTCGTGCACGGCGGTGAGCAGGATCGGCAGCATGGTCTCGAGCCCGGGCAGCCCGGGCGGCGACGCGAAGATGTCCTCCTCGCCGGTGGCGATCTCCTCGGGCCGGTACGGGCAGTGGTCGGTGCCGATCACGTCGACCCGGCCCGCCCGCAGTTCGGCCCAGAGCCGGTCGACGGTCGCGGCGCTGCGCAGCGGCGGGTTGCACTTCGCCCACGGGCCGAACTCCACCAGCGCCTTCTCGTCGAGCTGCAGGTAGTGCGGGCACGTCTCGACGGTCACCCGGACCCCGCGGGCGCGCGCTTCGGCCGCCAGCACGACTGAGTCGGCGCTGGACACGTGCACCGGTTGCACCCGCGCGCCGGTCGCCGCGGCGAGCGCGAGCACCGTCGCCACGGAGGCGTCCTCGGCGATCTGCGGCCGCGCCGCGGCGTGCACGGCACCGGGCACCCCGTCCTGCCGCCGGGCCGATTCCCCTTCCACGGCCAGGATCTGCTCGTGCTCGCAGTGCAGGGCGTGCACCAGCCCGGTTCGAGCCACTTCCCGCATGACGACGTGCAGCCGCCCGGTGTCCGGACAGGACAGTCCGGTGAACTCGGCCTCTCGCCCCGGCGCCGGGGCGTGCAGCCAGGTCTTGAACGCGACCGCGCCCGCGTCGGCCATCGCGGCGATCTCGTGCCGGTTCTCCCACGCCGCGCCGCCGTAGAGGGCGTAGTCGACGAGCGCGTCCGGCTGGAGTCCGGCCGCGCGGGTCGCGAGCGTGTGCCCGGAGTTGACCGGCGGTTCGGACGTGGGCATCTCGCAGATCGTCGTCACGCCACCCGCGGCCGCGGCCGCCGTCCCCGTGCGGAACGTCTCGCGGTCGGGCCGGGCCGGCGCGCGGAGGTGGACGTGCGTGTCGACCAGCCCGGGCAGCAGGTGCAGTCCGCCGGCGTCGACGTGCTCGGCCGCGGCGGGCCGCGCGCCGGGTTCGAGGACGGCGGCCACCCGCCCGCCGGTGACGGCCACCGTCGCCGGGCGGACGCCGGCCGCGTCCACCAGCCGCACGTCGTGCAGGACAAGGTCGTGTTCCACGGTGCTCCTCATTCACAAAGCTGGTGCGGCACGAGCGCTCACTGCGCGACGTAACCGCCGTCGACGACGAGGGTGGTGCCGGTGACGAACGAGGCCTCCGGCGAACACAGGAACGCCGCCGCGGCCGCGACCTCGTCCGGCCGGCCGAACCGGCCGAGCGGGACTCGGCCGAGCGCCGCGGCGCGGGCCGCGTCGGCGTCGCCGGTGCGGGCGAAACTCCGCTCCAGGAAAGGGGTTTGGGTCGGTCCGGGGCACAGGCAGTTGACGCGGACGCCGGCGCCGGCGTGGTCGAGGGCCAGTGACCGGGTCAGGTTCACCACGCCGCCTTTGCTCGCCGTGTAGGCGACCGAACCGCGGGTGCCGACGAGGCCGAGCTGGCTCGCGATGAGCAGCAGGGCCCCGTCGCCGGCGCGCGCCAGGTGCGGGACGGCCACCGCCGCGAGGTGGAACGCCGCGGTGAGGTTGACCGCCAGCACGTCGGCCCACCGCTGCGGGTCGAGCTCGGGCGCGGTCCCGCCGACGGAGGTTGCCGCGCTGTGCACGAGGACGTCCAGCCCGCCCTCGGCCGCTTCCGCCACGGCTTCCCGCGTCGCCGGACCGTCGGCCAGATCGATCAGCCGGCCGCGGTGGCCGCTGCCCGCCAGCGTGGAAACGGCACCGGCGAGCGCCTCGGGGTCACGGTCGAGGATGGTGACCGCGGCGCCCTCGAGCGCGAGCCGTTCGGCGATGGCGCGGCCGATGCCGGCGGCACCGCCCGTCACCACGGCGCGGCGGCCGGCGTACCGCGGCGCGATCGGGGTTTCAGCAAGCGTGATCACGGAGCCAGTCCAGGTAGGTGGACAACGCGGCGCGCAGCGGCGTCGGTTCGGGTACCGGCAGTGCGCGCAGCCGGGTCACGTCGAGCACGCCGGTGCGGTGCCCGTCCGGCAGCCGGAGGAGGAAGGGCGCGCCGCTCGGTGGAGCGCCGACCGCCGCGGTGACCGCGTCGGCGAGATCGGCCAGCGTGACCGCCTCGCCCGAGCCGACGTTGTAGAACTGGTGCGGCGGGTCCGGGGTGGCGGCCAGCGCCGCGATGCCCTCGGCGACATCGCCGACCCAGGTGGGGTCGAACGACTTCCCGGCCGACTCCGGATCCGCGCGCACCGCCTGACCGGCGAGCGCCGCGCGGACCGCGGAGAACGGCAGCGACATCACCCGCCTCGTCGTGGTGTCGCGTTCGAGCGGTCCGTAACACGCGGCGACCCGCGCGATCACGGCGCCGGCCGCGGCCGCCAGCTGCTCGGCCGCGAGCTTCGAAGCGGCATAGGGGCCGGGATTCGTTCGTACCGGGCTGTTCTCGTGGAGCGACGCCGTCGAGTCCGCGTACACCGACGCGGAGGAGACGTGCACGACGTGAGCCGGTCCCGCGGCCTCCAGGACCGCGGCGGTCCCGCCGACGTTCACGTCCTGAAGGGTCCTTCGGCTGCCGTTGGTCACCGCCGCCGCGTGGACCACGACGTCCGGGCGCACCTGCGTGAACACCGCCTGCGGAACCCGGACGTCGAGGTGCCGGAACTCGACGTCCCGGCCGTCCCACAACGCGAGCACTTCCGCCGGCGGTGCCGTCAGGTCCGCGGCTACGACGCGGCCGCCGCGCTCGGCGACCGCCCGGACGACGTGCGCCCCGACGAACCCGGTGCTGCCCGTCACGAGCGTCGTCCCGGACACGGTCACACCGTCCACGACGAACGGCGGACGTGGTCGAAGAACGCCTTCGTCCGGTCCCGCACGGGGTTGTCGAAGACGTCCTGCGCGGGACCCTGCTCGGCGATGAGCCCGCCGTCCATCATCACGACCCGGTCGGCGACCCGGCGTGCGAAGCCCATTTCGTGGGTCACGACGAGCATGGTCAGGCCGTCGTCGGCCAGGCGTTTCATCGTGTCGAGCACCTCGCCGACCAGTTCGGGGTCGAGCGCCGAGGTCACCTCGTCGAACAGGACGAGCCGCGGTTCCATCGCCAGCGTGCGGGCGATCGCGACGCGCTGCTGCTGTCCGCCGGAGAGCTGGCTGGGGTAGCGGCCGGCGAAGGCGTCCATCCGGACGCGGGCGAGCAGTTCGAGCGCCTTCTCTTCCGCTTCGCGCGGATCGGCGCCCAGCACCCGCACCTGTCCCTCGGTCACGTTGCGCAGCACGGTGAAGTGCGGCCACAGGTTGTACTGCTGGAAGACCATCCCGACGCGGCTGCGCACCGCGCGCACGGCCTGCTGCTCCTCCTTGCCGATCAGGTCGGCGTGCAGGCGCACCCCGTCGAGCGTCACCTCGCCCGCGGTCGGCTTCTCGAGCCAGTTGACGCAGCGCAGCAGCGTCGATTTGCCGGTGCCCGACGGGCCGATGATCGCCACCGTTTCGCCCGCGTGCACCTCCAGGTCGATCCCCTTGAGGATCTCGGTGGTCCCGAACGTCTTGCGCAGCCCGCTGATGCGCAGCAGCGGGAGCACGGCCTCGGCGGCCGGCTGCTGGGTCATGTCTCGCTCTCCTCGGCTCGGCAGTGGGCTCGGTACTGGGCTCGTCGGTCGGCTCATCAGTCGGCTCATCGGTCGGGGAAGGCGAAGCGTCGTTCGCTGTAGCGCTGCGCCAGCATCAGCAGGCTCGTCACCAGCAGGTACAACAGGCCCGCGGTGCCGAGGATCTCGACCGCGCGGTAGGTGCTCGACACGATCTGCTGCGAGTTGAGCATCAGGTCCGGGACCGTGATCACGGAGACCAGCGCGCTGTTCTTCACCAGCAGGATCGCGTTGTTGATGTAGGGCGGGATGACGATGCGCACCGCCTGCGGCAGCACGATCCGGTGCATCGTCTGCACGTAGGTCATGTTCACGGCCAGCGCGGCCTCGGTCTGCGTGCGCGGGATCGCTTCGATGCCCGAGCGGATGATTTCCGCCTTGTACGCGGCGGAGTTCAGCGTCATGCCGATCACCGCCGCGGCGAAAGCCGGCAGCTGCAGGCCGAAACTCGGTGCGGCGTAGTAGATGAAGAACAGCACGAGCAGCACCGGGGTGCCGCGCATGATCCACACGTAGATCGCCGCGAGCACCCGCAGCCACTGCCGGTGCGAGATCCGGGCCATCGCGATGAACGTGCCGAGCACCGTCGCGAGCACCAGCGTGAGGGCCGAAACCTCCACGGTGACCAGCAAACCGTCCAGCAGCAGGGGGAAGTACTGCACGACGACGGAGAAGTCGGGATTCATGGGGAGTTCCTCTCCGCCGGTGTCACTGCCGGAACGGCTGGCCGAGCCACTTCTGCGCGATGCTCTGGTACGCGCCGGTCTTCTTCGCGTCGGCGATCGCCTTGTTGATCGCCTGCAGCAGCGCGTCGGAGCCCTTCGGGACACCCACGGCGAGCGGCGTGCCGTCCGTGCCGTTCTGCGACACCGTGTAGCCGGCGCCGTCGCCGGACTTGATCCAGTACAGCGCGAGGATCCGCCCGGTGACCATGAGGTCGCAGCGGCCGTTCTTCAAGTCGGAGAACGCTTCCGCCTGCCCGGGGTAGCGCGTCACCTTCGCCGCGCCGCCGATGCGCTGCACCGGTGCCTCGCCGTTGGAGGAGCCGGCGACCACGCAGACGCTCTTGCCCTTGATGCTCTCCGGCCCGGTGATGCCGGTTTCCTTCTGCGCGTACACGGCGACGGCGTCGTCGTAGCCGATCGGCTCGGAGAAGTCGATGACCTTCTGCCGGTCGGGCGTCACCCGCAGCCCGGACATGGCGATGTCGAACTTCTTGGCCTGCAAGCCCGGGACGATGCCCGAGAAGTCGAGCGTCTTCCACTCGACCTTGGCGCCGAGCCCCTTCGCGATGATGCCCGCCCAATCGGCGTCGATCCCGACGAAACCGCCTTGCGGGTCGCGGAAGATGGTCGGTGCGTTGTTGCCGGAGGTGCCGATCGTGATGGCGCCGTGGGACTTGATGTCGTCCAGGTTCGACCCGCTCGCGGAACACGCGGTGACGGAGGTGATCGCCAGGCCGGCGGTGAGCACCGCGAGGCCGAGGCGGAGGGAGCGGCGTGCGTTCATCGTGTCTCCTCGGAAGTGAGGACCGGGGGAGGGGGAAGCCCTTGGCGGGCAGGGAGAAGCAGTTCGCGAACGGTGCGGGTTCGCGAACGACGGGGGGACAGCGGTGGTGAGTGGTGCGGCCGGATTCGGCCGGTGGGCGGTGTGTCCGCCGCGGGTTCAGCGGACGGCGGTCGCCGGCTCCGCGCCTTCCAGCATGGCGAGAACCCGCTCCCGCAACGTGTCGAGGTGCTCGGCCATGGCTTGCTGGGCGGCGGGCGCGTCACCGTCGGAGATGGCGGCGGCGACGCGCTGGTGCTGTTCGCCGCACTGGGCGCTTTCGGACATCTCCGGGACATCGCGCTGGCGCAGGGCGTGCGTCAGCACGTAGTAGTTCTCGATGTCGGTCGCGAGCTTCGCGTTGCCCGAACCGCTCGCGATCAGGGTGTGCAGGATCCGGTCCGCGCCGCGGCGACCGGGTTCGTCACTGGCCAGCGTGCACGCGAGACCTTCGTCCGCGGCGACGCTGATCTTCTCCCGCACCTCCTGACTGGCCCGCTCGGCCGCCAGGCCCGCCGCGAGCGACTCGAGCCCCCGGCGCACCTCGTAGGCGTCCTGGACGATCTTGATGGACGGCTGCACGACCCGGAGTCCGTTGCCCGCGGCCGATTCCACGAGGCCGACGTGCTCCAGGCGGATCAGCGTTTCCCGCACCGGCGTCTTGGAGACGCCGAGCATCGTGGCCAGCTTGGCCTCGGACAGCCGCTGCCCGGGCTGCAGCCGGCGTTCGACGATCGCCTGCCGGATCTCGTCGAAGACGCGGTCGGTGATGCTTTCGCGCTGAACGTCGAGTGGATCCAGCATCACCAGCTCCGTATCTCGTATCCGTATCTCGTATCTGGATACGGGACTGTATGCGGCCATTTGTTACGGGTCAAGGAGTTTGACCAGCGTTTTTGTGACGATCGCGTGTCTTGGTCGTCAGCGGTTGTCGAATCCGTTCACTCGAGTGGCCCAGCCGGGCCGCCGCGGACTGTTCAGTCCCGCGCGAGTTCCTCGGCCGAGGCCTGGCCGGCGTCCGCGGTGCGGAGGAGGAAGTCGGCGATCACTTCGAGTTGCGCTTCGGTGTAGCGCTCGCACACCGCGTCCATGCGGGAGTTCATGCCGGCGAAGACCTGGAAGAGCTCGGTGTTGCGCTCGGGTACCCCGCGCAGGGTGACCGCGCGGCGGTCGGCGGCTTCGGGGTCGCGCTCGCGGACGATCCAGCCGCTCTTCTGCAGCCGGTCCAGGATGCCGGTCAGCGTCGCCGGGTGCAGCCCGGTTCGACGCGCGAGTTCGGTCGGGGTCAGGGGTCCGTGGCGGTTGATGAAGTCGAGGCAGGTCCAGTCGACGTCGCGCAGCTCCACGCGGCCGCCGAACCTCCGGTTGAGCAGCGAGAGCTGGATGTTCACGTCGCGGAACGCGTCCTTGACCGCGACCGTGAGCTGACGGCGCCGCCGCGCCGCGCCGCGATCGGCTGCTGGGCTCATGCGTTCCGCTTCCGTGGTCGGGTTCGTATGGATCCCGTATCTTATCGCGTCCCGCCCAGCATCTCCTCCTCAAGGTGCTATGAGTTCGAGACGATATGAAAACCGTAGGAGTTGGAGTACGGTGGAAGCCATGGAGACGAAGAGCTATCGCCGGATGGTCAACACGATCAACAAGGTCATCGCGGGACTGCAGCGCGCCGGCATCGCGTTCGGGCCGATGCAGCTGCTCACCGTGCGAGGCCGCCGCACCGGTCAGCCGCGCACCTTTCCCATCGCGGTCAACGAACTCGACGGGGGCCGCTACATCTTCCAGGCCTTTCCGAAAGCCGCGTGGGTGGCGAACGCGCGCGCCGCGGACACCGTCACGCTGAAACGGGGCCGGAAATCGGCGACGGCTCGCCTGGTCGAAGTCCCCGTGGAGGACCGGCGGCCCCTGTTGCGGCAGCTCGTCGCGGAGAGCCCGGCGAGCGTGGGGAAGCGGTTCGTGACCACGGGCCTGGCCGGGGCACCCTCGCCGGACGGAGTGGCCGCCGCGGCGGAGCGGATCGCGGTGTTCCGCGTCGAGCCGGCCTGACTCGCCACGGCGCGCGGCCGGTTCAGCTGTGGTCGCCGGTGTCGAGGCGCCGGTCGGCCTCCGCGCGGATCGCTGCGCGATCGAAGGTCTCGCTCGGCCAAGCCACCGCGTGCAGCGTGCCCCGGTCGCCGTTGCGCCGCACCGTCCGCCTGCACAGCGGCAGCCCGACCCAGTGCGACAACGCGACCCGCTCGGTCCAGACGGACAGCGACTCGACGGGGGAACAGGTCGTTCGTGGCATTATTCCACCGCTGCAGCTCGGCCGGCGACAGGAACGGCCCGTCGAGCCGGCGGTCGAGCGCGGGGTGCAGGAGCACGCTGCCGAGGGCGAGCACGACGGGGTGCAGCGCCAGCCATTCCGGGTCCACCTCGGAGCGCAGCGACCCGGCGCCGGCCAGCGCCTGTCACGGTCTCCTTGCGACGGACACGAACTCGTCGAACATGCGCAGGCCGGATCACCTTCGCTGACTAGCCGGGCGACGTAACGCACGGCGGTCGAGTGCTCGGCGACCACTGCGGTCACGCGGTCGCCGAGCTGGTGCGCGGAAGCCTGGCCCGCTCGGCCGGAGAGGACTCCCGGCGACGGAGGAAAACCGGGCCAGGTGGACGAAAGTCCCTCGGCGGGCAGGTCGGCTGGCCCTCCCCGGTGGGGCCGCGCATGATTACGCTTCGGGACCGAGTGCCGACGAAGGTGGGGAAAGCCGTGGTGAACACCGACGTGGTTGTCGGAGTCGACGAGAACGACGCGTCGCTCGTGGCGGTGCGCTGGGCGGCGCGCATGGCGCGCGAGCGCGGACGCGGGCTGCGGCTCGTGCACGGCATCGACGAGATCCCGGTGGAGTACCCGCACGCGACGGCCACGTACGAGGACGCCCAGCTGCTCGTCGGGGAGCGCGGGCAGCGGCTGCTCGGGCTGGCGCGGGACGCGGCGGCGGAGGTCGCGCCCGGCGTGGCCGTGGAGGTGGTCCTGCGGCCGGAGCAGCCGACCGAGGCGTTGCGCGCCGAGTCCGCCGGCGCGGCCGTACTGGTGCTGGGCACGCCGGGGCTGCACCGCGTCCGCGGGATCGTGCTGGGCTCGGTGTCGGTGGCCCTCGCGGCGCACGCCGAGTGCCCGGTCGCGTTCGTCCGGCCGCACGCGGGGGAGGACGAACCGCCCACCGAAGGGCCGATCGTGCTCGGCGTCGACGGTACGGAGACCGGTGAGGAAGCGATCACGCTGGCGTTCGAGGAGGCTTCCTGGCGCCGCGCGCCGCTGCTCGCGGTGCACTGCTGGCACGAAGCGTTCCTGACCGGCCTGTTCGAGGAACGCGGCTGGAAGGCCGACAGCAAAGCCATCGAGGAACACGAGCACGAACTCCTCGCCCAGCGCCTCGCCGGCTGGCAGGAGAAGTACCCCGACGTCCAGGTCGAACGCCTGGTGGTCAAGGAAAAGCCCGCCGACGGGCTCCTCGACTGGGCCGACCGGGCCCAGCTGCTCGTCGTCGGCAGCCGCGGCCGCGGTGGCCTCGCCGGCTTGGCGCTGGGCTCCACGAGCCAGACCGTGATCGCCCACGCGCTGTGCCCGGTCGCGGTCGTGCGCGGGAAGCGGACGGAGTCGAAGAACGAGGACTGACCCCCCATTCCCCGCGGCGTCACGGCCCGGCCGGCGATGACCCCGGCTCAGCGTTTGAGGGAAGCGGCCAGCGCGGCGACGTCGACCTCGCGCGGGCGCGGCAGCCACACCGGTTGGTCGGCGCCGCGGGGGGTGAGGACGTTCAGGTAGTGGTGCGGGGTGCGCGAGAGCGTGATGTTTTCGGTGACGCCCTGGTACAGGCCCAGCGGGGTGAGGGACGTGAACAGCTGCGGGTCGAGCAGTTCGTGCTCGCCGCCGGTGCCGGCGGTGTGGCGGACGTAGTCCCAGTCGAAGAAGCCGAGGGTGACGGCCCACATCGCGGCACGGGTCAGGGAGACGTGCACGCGGTAGCTGCCGCCTTCGGTCGCGCGGCGGGCGAGGGCGGTCATGGCGCCGGTGGCGCCGAGCCAGGCGACGAGGTAGTCGTTGATGATGGACGTCGGTGGCAGCTTCGGGTCGGCGAGGCTGCCTTCGGCGGCGACCATGCCGGTGACGGTGCCGGCCACCTGGTCGAAGCCGAGGCGGTTCGCCCACGGGCCGGTTTCGCCGTGACAGCTGGCGGTCACGTGGATCAGGCCCGGGCGCACGGCGAAGGCCTGTTCGGCGTCGACGCCGAATTCGGTGAGCAGGCCGGGGCGGCGGTTGGCGTAGAAGACGTCGGCGTCGCGCAGCAGCTCGTGCAGCGTGGCCTGCCCGTCGGGCGCGCGGACGTTGAGGCGCGTCGAGCGCACCCCGACGTTGGCCGTCGCCAGCAGTGAGTCCATTTCGAACTCCATGACGCGCCACACGTTCAGCACGTCCGCGCCGAGCGAAGCGAGGGAACGGCCGATGCCGGCGCCCGCGATGACGTGCCCCATGCCCAGCGCGCGGATCCCGGACAGCGGGTGCGTGCCCCACTCGGGCAACGGCTCCGGCGGCGTGTCGGTGACCTTCTCGACCTCGATCAGCGGCCGCGCCGCGAGGTGCTCGAACACCGGCTCCGCCACGAACTCCTCGACGGAGCGGACCTTCGCGAAGACGATGCCGTGCTCTTCGGCGAGGGCTTCGAGTTCGTCGGCGGAGTGCCGCGCGATCGCGCGGCCGAGCGCAGCCGGGCTGTCGGCGCAGTCCAGCACGGCGAGCATCTTCGACTTCAGGCCGGGGTAGATGTTGGCCGGGATGACGTTCCGGCCGTCGCGGGTGGGGTAGAAGCCGAGGTAGGCGACGACCAGGCGGTCGGCCATGTCGGCCGGGTACCCGTTGAGCGTTTCCCACTTCAGCTCCGAGGCCGGGGCGAGCCGGCGGATGGCCTGGCCCAGGTCGACGGTGATGTCCTGGCCGAGGCCGGTGCGCATCCGCCACAGCTTCGCCGCGACCACCGCTTGCTGGGCGAGCGCGACGGCCGCGGTGCCGCCGAGGCGCAGGCTGCTGGGCATGAGCGGGTCGCGCTTGAGGAACGTGACGGTGCCACCGCTGTCCTCGGGGGTGAGCCCGAGCGGCGCGAGGATGTCGCGCAGTTCGGCGTGCGGGTCGAAGACGTCGTCGGTGGCGCGGTTGTGGACGGCCTTGAGCATCGCGTCGCGCAGCAGCCGGGGGTCGGTGGTTTCCACGGTGGACAGCTCCGGTGGTCAGGCGGTGAGGAGGGTGGCGGGGACGTCGACGTGGCGGGCGCGGAGGAATTCGCCCAGCGACTTGCCGATCTGGTCGAGCGCGAGGTTGGCCGAGCCGCTGGGCGGGAAGTAATCGCGCAGCACGAACGAGATCCCGTGCAGCCGGGGCTGTTCGTAGCGTTCGATCACGACCTCCTCCGGGCAGCCCAGCAGGTCGCGCAGCCGCTCGGCCGTGAGGAACGCCGCCAGCCACGGCCACGCGTCCTTGTTCCGCGCCCAGACGCCGAGGTTGGCGTTGGCGCCCTTGTCGCCGGTTCGCGCGTACACGACCTGTCCGAACGGGACGGACGAGGTCGCCCCGAACGAAGCCGGATCCGCGGTGCTGACGGGGGTTTCCGGCTGACCGGTGAACGGGGCGGTGCCGGGCGGCGGTGCGATGTCGAGGACCCGGCCGTCGCCGAGGTGGACGCGGTGGGCGAGATCCGCCTGCCGCACCAGGCCGGGCCAGTAGTCGATGCGGGGCTGGGCGGTGAGCGAGTACATCCGGGTCAGGTCCAGGTAGAAGCCGGGGATGCTGCCCAGCCCGTACGAGCTGAACTGCGCCAGGAACCCGGTCACGGTCTTCGCGGCCGGCGCCGCGACGGCGACCTGCAGCGCGACCGTCGCCTGCCACTGGTCGCGGGGATCCGGCACCGGCTGCCCGCACGCGAAGAAGTGCAGCTCCTCGACCGGGTGGTCCTGGCGGGCGCGGTCGGCTTGCGCCTTGAGCACCTCGATCTTCTCCGGCACGTCGGGCCCGGTCGGGAACAGCCACATCGCGCCGCGGAAACCGCGCTGGAAGTTCACGCCCACCTTCGTCGTCTCCGACGGCGCACTGCCCCGCGCGCCGGTGACGCGCACCCGGTCCGGGCCTTCCTGGGCGAGCTGGACGGCGTCGGTGTGCCAGGTGACGTCGGGGTTGAGGTAGCGCGGGCCCTGGATCTCGTACATCAGCTGCGCGGTCACGGTGTCGACGGTGACCGCGCCCCCGTCGGCGGCGCGTTTGGTGATGACGACGGCGCCGTCCCCGGCGACCTCGGCGATCGGGAAGCCGGGCAGGGTGTTGGCGGCCAGCGACGTGAACCCGGCGAAGTTGCCGCCCGTGGCCTGCGGGCCGCATTCGATGATGTGCGCCGCGGCCGTGGCGCCCGCGATCTTGTCGAGCTCGCCCCGGTCCCAGCCGTGCCACCACGCCGCCGGCCCGGTCACCAGCGAGGCGTCGGCGACGCGCCCGGTGATCACGATGTCGGCGCCCTCGTCGAGCGCGGTCTTGATGCCCCAGCCGCCGAGGTAGGCGTTGACCGCGAGCAGCTCACCCGGGTCGACCTCCAGCGGCGCGCCGGTGTCCACATGGGACAGCTGCCCCTCGGCGACGAGCGTTTTCGCGGAGTCGGTGAGGTCATCGCCCGTCACGTACGCCACCGAAAGGTCGAGGCCGCGTTCGGCGACGTCGCGCCGGATCACCTCGGCCATCCCGGCGGGGTGGTAGATGCCGGCGTTGGTGACGACCTTGAGCCCCTTTTCGGCGATCGCCGCCAACTGCGGGCGCAGCTGCCGCAGGAAGAACTCGGAGTAGAACTCGCGCCGGGCCTCGCGGTTGCCGTGGAACCCGGCGACCACCATCGACATGGTGATCTCGGCCATCGAATCGCCGATCACCACGTCGACCGGGTCGCCGTGCACGGCTTCTTCGAAGGCGGAGAACTTGTCGCCCATGGCCCCGGAGAAGTTCGCGATCCGCACCGGACGCGCCATGTCCGCCACCCCCACAGCGTTGTGGACACCTGCCGTTGACCTGCGACGCTACGGCCACCGTGCGCACGGGTCAACGAACGGGTCGGCGCGCCGGAGCACACCGCTGACTGGGCGGCTGAGGTCAGCCGGCTCCACGGCACACCGGGGTCGTCGCCCTTCGAGATCAATCAGCTCGTGTCGCCGAACGACCAACCTCGGGTCCGGACACCTAGCGGACCAGCAGGGCCAGGATCCGCGGCACCGCGTCGGCCAGCTCGTCCGCGGCGGTCTCGCGCCCGGCGAGCCGGCGCAGCAGAGCTTGCTGGAACAGGCCGTCGAAGGCGGCGTACGCGGCGGACGGCGCGAGGTCGACGGTGGCGCCGGCCAGTTCGGCGTAGCGCTCGACCACGCGCCAGACCATGGCCTGCCGTCGTTCGTCGATGTCGAGGACGTCGGCGCGGAACGACTCTTCGTACAGGCTCTGGTTGCGCAGGTCGTACCAGAGCCGGTGCATCGTCGCGTCGTTGCGCAGGGTCGTGGCCATGGTCTCGGCGAACCCGCGCTCGAGGTCGGCGGCGGTGCCCGCTTCGGCGACCACGTCGTCGTAGCGGGTCACGCAGATCTCTTCGAACTTGCGCACGGAGTAGGTGAGCAGCTCGACCTTGTCGGCGAAGTAGTAGTGCAGCACGCCGTGCGAGAAGTCGGACTTCTGGGCGATCTCGCGCAGGCTCGTCCGCGCGTAGCCGAGCTCGGCGAGCGCCTGCAGCGCGGACTCCGCCAGCTGTTCGCGCCGCTGGGCGAACTTGTCCACGGCGCGGCGGGAAATCCGCTCTTTGGCCTGGGTCACCACGGGTTCCTGTCAGGTCGGGTCGGTGCTCTCGGAAGTCTAGCGTCCCACCGAACCTTGACAACTGTCCAAGAAAATCTTGACGACTGTCCAAAAATCGCTACCGTGTGACCTACGCCGCATGTCTCGAGGAGGAGATGACGATGGTTTCGTACGACCTCAGTGGGCGAACCGCGCTGGTGACCGGCGGGGCGCAAGGCCTGGGGGCCGGGATGGCCGAGGCGCTCGCACAAGCCGGGGCGGCCGTCGTCATCGGCGACGTCCAGGAGGAGCTCGGGCGCAGCACCGCCGACGCGATCAAGCAGACCGGCGCGACGGCCGGGTTCGTGCGGCTCGACGTGACCGACGACGCCGGGTGGGAAGAGGCCGTGTCCACGGTCGTGCGGGAGTACGGCGGGCTCGACGTGCTGGTCAACAACGCCGGTGTGGAGATCACCGGCCTCGTCGCGGACCTCGATCCCGCCCACGTGCGCACGATGCTGGACGTCAACGTGCTGGGCACCGCGCTCGGGCTCAAGCACGCGTTCCGCGCCATGCGCCCCGGCGGCGTGGCCGGCCGCGGCGGGTCGGTCGTGAACATCTCGTCGGTCGCCGCGATCATCGCCTTCCCCGGCATCGCGGGCTATTCGGCCACGAAGTCCGCGGTCGACCGGCTCACGCGGGTGTCCGCGATGGAAGCCGGGAAGCTCGGGTACGGCGTGCGGGTGAACTGCGTGTACCCCGGCCTCGTGCCCACGCAGATGGGCAACCAGCTGGCCACCGACGTGGTCGAGGTCGGGCTGTTCGGCTCCGTCGAAGAGGCGATCGGCGCCGTGGTCGGGCAGACGCCGGCCGGGCGGCTCGGCGAGGTGTCGGACATGGCCGACGCCGTGGTGTTCCTCGCCTCCGACGCCGCGCGCTTCATCACCGGCGCGGGGCTGCCGGTCGACGGCGGCATGGGCATGTGACCGGATCTCCCTGGAACGAAAGGAAAACTTCGTGAGCAAGCCTGTCGTCGTCTACGGTGCCTCCGGCTACACCGGGCGGCTCATCTGCGAATACCTGCGCGAGTACAACGTGCCCTTCATCGCCGCCGGGCGCGACAAGGCCCGCGTGCAGGAGACGCTGGACCACATCCCCGGCCTCGACACCGTCGAGCACGAGGTGGTGGAGGTCGCCCACGAAGTCGGGCCGCTGACGGAGCTGTTCGAGGGTTCTTCGGTCGTGTGCAACACGGTCGGCCCGTTCACCGAGTACGGCCACGAGGTCGTGCAGGCTTGCCTCGCCGCGGGTGCGCACTACCTCGACACGACCGGTGAGCAGGACTGGCTGATCGCGTCCGAAGAACGCTACGGCGCCGACATGGCCGCGCGCGGGCTGCTGCTGTCGCCGGGCATCGCGCAGATGTACACGACGGGCGAGATCGCGGCGAACCTCTGCCTCGAGACGCCCGGCCTCGACACGCTCGACATCCTGGTGTTCTGGAAGGGGTATCCGACGGTCGCGTCGACCAAAACCATCCTCGTCAACGCGGCTCTGTCGGCTGCCTACTACCTGGAGCAGAACGAGTACGTGGCCTGGCCGCCCGACGGCGGGCTGCACGACGTCGTCGTGCCGGGCCACCACGAGACGGGCCTCGCGCTGCCGTGGGGCGGGACGTCGCACCCGGTGTGGTTCAAGCGTGATCCGCGCGTGGCCAACGTGAAGGCGATCGGCGGCGTGTTCGACCGCGCGCTGATGCAGGGCGTGCCGCTGATCGTCGCCGGCGTGCTCGAGCAGGTGAAGGACCTGCCCGAGGACGAGAAGCTCAAGGTGCTGCACGAACAGGCCGCCGCGGTGCGCGACGAAATGCCGCCGCGGGAGAACCAGCGCCTGAACACCTCGTTGGATTCCGTGCACGCGTCCGGGCCGCTGGGCCGCGCGCACTGCGTGATCCACGGGACGTGCAACTACAAGCAGACCGGGCTCATGCAGGCGTACGCGGCGTACTCGCTGTTGCAGCAGCCACCGCGGCGGGCCGGGTTCGCGTCGGCCTGCCAGGCGTTCGGGCACCGCGAGCTGCTCGGCGTGCTGCGGTCGTTCGGGCTGGTGTCCGACCCCGTGCTGACCGTGCACGCGTGAGCGGGGGAGACGAGCGGTGCGGCTGACCGAGTACCTCGACAAGGGCGCGTCGCTGGGTGCGCCGGCGGCGTGCCTGACGGCGGGCGGTGTCTCGCTGAGCTACGGCGAAGTGCAGGAACTGTCCTGGCGCGTTGCGCGGGCGCTGGCGCGCTCGGGCGTGCGGCCGGGCGACAAGGTCGCGATCCTCTCGGGCAACGACCCGGTGTCGTTCGGGTGCGTTTTCGGCATCAGCCGCGCAGGGGCGGTCTGGTGCCCGGTCAACCCGCGCAACGAGGCGGCCGACAACCGGGAACTGCTGGACCTGTTCGACTGCACGTGCCTGCTCGCGCAGGAATCGTTCGCGCCGCTCGTCTCCCGCATCCTGCCGCGGCTGCCGAAGCTCACGACCGTCGTGTGCCTCGACGGCGCGATCCCCGGCGCGGTGTCCTTTCCGGACTGGCTCGCCGGCCTGGATCCGTCGCCGTTCGAGGTGACGCCGCCCGACGACGTGGTGATGCTCGTCGGCACCGGCGGCACCACCGGCCGCCCCAAGGGCGTGGTGCTCACCGGGCACAACATCGAGACCATGGCGGCGCTGACGCTCATGAGCTACCCGTTCGGCCCGCGGCCGCGGTACCTGGCGCTCGCGCCACTGACGCACGCGGCAGGTGTGCTGTGCTTCCCGGTCCTGGCGCTGGGCGGGGAGGTCGTGGTGATGCCGAAACCGGACCTGGGCGAGTTCCTCACCCTCGTGCAGCGGCACCGCATCACGCACACGTTCCTGCCGCCGACGCTGATCTACCTGCTGCTGGACCACCCCGCGATGTCCACAACGGACTTCTCGACGCTGGACTGCCTCTGGTACGGCGCGGCGCCCATGTCGGCGTCCCGGCTCGAAGAGGCCATCACCCGGATCGGCCCGGTGCTGGGCCAGCTGTTCGGCCAGAGCGAGGCGCCCATGATGATCTCGACGATGGCGCCGGCCGACCACTTCCGGGCCGACGGCTCGCTCGCCGTCGAACGCTTCACCTCGGCCGGCCGGCCCACGCCGTTCACCCGCGTGGCCATCATGGCCGACGACGGCACCCTGCTCCCGACCGGAGCCCGGGGCGAGATCGTCGTCCGCGGTCCGCTCGTCATGCCGGGGTACTACAAGAACCCCGACGCCACCGCCGAAGCCGGCCGCTACGGCTGGCACCACACCGGCGACATCGGTTACCTCGACGAGGACAATTTCCTGTACATCGTCGACCGTGCGAAGGACATGATCATCACCGGCGGGTTCAACGTCTACTCCGCCGAAGTCGAGCAAGCGCTGATGACCCACCCGGCGGTGCAGGACTGCGCGGTGGTCGGCCTGCCGCACGAGAAGTGGGGTGAGCAGGTGACCGCGGTGGTGCAACTGCACACGGGCCGTGAGGTGTCGGCCGACGAACTGCGGTCGGTCGTGAAGGAACGGCTGGGCAGCGTGAAAACACCGAAGGTCGTGGAAATTTGGCCGGAGCTGCCGAGGTCGAAGGTGGGGAAGGTGCTGAAGACGGACGTCCGGGCGGAGTTGCTCGGCCGGGCTCGGGAGTAAGCGCGCCCGTGTCCGTCCTCGCCGACGGGCGCGGCCGTCAGGTGCCGCGGGTCGCCTGCCCGATCGCCAGCAGGTTGCCCTCGCTGTCGCGGAAGAACGCGCCGCGCTCGCCCGTGCCCTTGCTGGGGTAGTTCCCGGGCACGGTGACGATGTCGTCGGCCACGTCGAACCCGGCGATGTCGAAGGGTTCGAACCGCACCCCGCGGGCGCGCAGGCCGGCGACGACCGCGTCGATGTCGTCGACCTCGAAACCGACCTGCGTGGAAGCGCCCGACGCGGCGCCGGCCGACTGGAACACGTGGAACTCCGTCCCGCCGCACACGTAACGCAGGCCGCCCTCGCGCTCTTCGACGGGTTCGAGCCCCAAGCGGTCGCGGTAGAACTCCCGCGCCCGGGCCAGGTCCTGGGCGGGGAGTTTGGTGATCGCGCGCGCGGCGTCCAGCGGCCCGGGCATGGGTGCTCCCTCGTGGGGTTCGTCCCCGCCAGCCTACGGCCGCGCCCGAGGCGGAGTCACCGCCGGCCCGCGGGCCCGAGACCGGTCCGTGACCGAGCCGGGCCTTGACCGGCTCGCTGTTATCGCTAACACTACTCGCCTGAACGAGTGACGCAGGACACCCGGAAGGCGGTGACGGTG
The DNA here is from genome assembly GCF_044452505.1 of Amycolatopsis sp. NPDC051903. NCBI lineage: Bacteria > Bacillati > Actinomycetota > Actinomycetes > Pseudonocardiales > Pseudonocardiaceae > Amycolatopsis > Amycolatopsis sp. NPDC051903. Next base: position 103,649 of record NZ_JBITBT010000021.1, read on the forward strand.
TGGCAGGACCGGCGGGCGAACGGCAGGCGAGCCTGACCGACGTGGCCGGGCTCGCGGGCGTGTCCCACATGACCGTGTCGCGGGTCATCAACGGCACCGGGCCCGTGCGGCCGGAGACACGGGCGCGCGTGCTGGCCGCCGTCGAGGAGCTGGGGTACCGGCCCAACTCGGCGGCGCGGGCGCTCGTCACGGGGCGCTCCGGCACGCTCGGCGTCGTCGCGCTGGAGTCCAATTTGTACGGACCGGCGAGCACGCTGCACGGCATCGAGAACGCCGCGCGGGAGGCCGGGTACGCGATCACCATCTCGAGCGTGAGCCGACCGGGGCGCTCGTCCATCGCGGACGCCGTGGAGAGCTTGCGGCGCCAAGCGGTGGAGGGCATCGTCGTGATCGCTCCGCACGTGACGGCCGGGCGCGCGCTGGCGGGGATCCCCGCGGCGGTGCCGGTGGTGGCCGTCGGCGGTGGCGCGGCCGCACCAGTGCCGGTGATCTCCGTGGACCAGTACGACGGGGCGCGCCGCGCGACCGAGCACCTGCTCGCGCTCGGGCACCGCACCGTGTGGCACGTCGCCGGGCCCGAGGATTGGCTCGAGGCGCTCGACCGCGAACGCGGCTGGCGCGAAACCCTGCAGCGCCACGGCGCCGAGGTGCCGCCGGTCATCCGGGGCGACTGGAGCCCGGCGTCCGGCTACGCCGCGGGGCGGGCGCTGGCCAAGCGGCGCGGGCTGGACGCCGTGTTCGCCGCCAACGACCAGATGGCGCTGGGGTTGCTGCGCGCGTTCACCGAAACCGGCATCGCGGTGCCGGGGGACGTGCACGTCGCGGGTTTCGACGACGTACCCGAGGCCGCGTATTTCACCCCGCCGCTGACCACGGTCCGCCAGGACTTCATCGAGGTCGGCCGGCGCACGTTCGGCCTGCTGACCGAGCGGATGAGCGGAGGTGACCAGGACGCCCGGTACCTGGTCGAGCCCGAGCTGATCGTCCGGGAGAGCACCGGACCGCGCTGACCGGTCCCCACCGAAGGAGAACCCCGTGTCCCCGCACCAGGCAAATGTTAGCGCTAACATTCCGGAACCGCTCACCGTCGGCATCGACTTCGGCACGCTGTCCGGCCGCGCGGTCGTCGTCCGGGCCCGCGACGGCGCCGAACTGGGCAGTGCCGTGTACGAGTACCCGCACGGCGTCGTCGACCGCACCCTGCCCGCGACCGGGGAACCGTTGCCGCCCGACTGGGCGCTGCAGGTCCCGGCGGACTACCTCGGCGTGCTGCGCACCGCCGTCCCCGCCGCGCTCGAAGTCGCGGGTGCGAACCCCGCGCACGTCGTCGGCATCGGCACGGACTTCACCGCCTGCACGGTCGTCCCGACCACTGTGGACGGAACCCCGCTCTGCGAGGTGCCGGAGTTCGAACGCGAACCCCACGCGTACGTGAAGCTCTGGCGCCACCACGCAGCGCAACCGCAGGCCGACCGGATCACCGAGCTGGCGCGGCGCCGCGACGAGAAGTGGCTGCCCCGCTACGGCGGCCTGATCTCCTCGGAGTGGGAGTTCGCCAAAGCGCTGCAGGTGCTCGAAGAGGCACCGGCCGTCTACGCGGCGACGGCGCACTGGGTCGAGCTCGCCGACTGGATCGTCTGGCAGCTGACCGGGACCTACGTCCGCAACGCCTGCACCGCCGGGTACAAGGGCATCCTCCAGGACGGCGAGTACCCGAGCGCCGACTTCCTGCGCGAGCTGAACCCCGCGTTCGCCGGCTTCGTCACGGACAAGCTCGACCACCCGCTCGGCCGCCTCGGCGACCGCGCCGGCTCGCTCACCGCCGAGGCCGCGGCGTGGACCGGGCTGCCCGAGGGCATCGCGGTCGCGGTCGGCAACGTCGACGCGCACGTCACCGCGCCCGCGGCGCAAGCCGTCGAACCCGGCCGCATGGTCGCGATCATGGGCACCTCGACCTGTCACGTGCTCAACGCCGAAGAGCTGCGCGAGGTCCCGGGCATGTGCGGCGTCGTCGACGGCGGGATCGTGCCCGGGCTGTGGGGTTACGAAGCCGGGCAGAGCGGGGTCGGCGACATCTTCGCCTGGTTCGTCGACCACGGCGTCCCGCCGAGCTACCACGAGGCCGCGCGCCGCGAGGGCGTCACGCTGCACGAGCACCTCACCGAACTGGCCGCCTACCAGGCCATCGGCGCACACGGGCTGCTCGCGCTCGACTGGCACAGCGGCAACCGGTCGGTGCTGGTCGACCACGAGCTCTCCGGCGTCGTCCTCGGCCAGACGCTCGCCACGCGCGCCGAGGACACCTACCGCGCGCTGCTGGAAGCGACCGCGTTCGGCACCCGCACGATCATCGAGGCGTTCCAGGACTCCGGCGTGCCGGTCACGGAGCTCGTCGTGGCCGGCGGGCTGATCCGCAACGCCTTCCTCATGCAGCTCTACGCCGACGTCGTGAACCTGCCGCTGTCGGTGATCGGCTCGGCGCAGGGACCGGCGCTCGGCTCGGCCATCCACGCGGCCGTGGCGGCGGGCGCCTACCCGGACATCACCGCGGCGGCCCGTGCGATGGGTTCGGTCCGGCGCGGGGTGTACCAGCCCGTGCCCGAGCACGCCGCCGCGTACGACCGGCTCTACGCCGACTACCGCGAACTGCACGACCACTTCGGCCGTGGCGGCAGCGCCGTGCTGCACCGCCTCGCGGCGCGGCGCCGTGAAGCCGCCACCACCGTCCGGAAAGGACAGTCCTGACCATGTCGCTGACCGACGAACTGCTCGGCACCGTCACCGAACTGCGCCGGACCGTCGCGGAGCTGCACGGCGAGCTCACCCGCAACGAGCTGGTCGCCTGGACCGCCGGCAACGTCTCGGCGCGCGTGCCCGGGCGCGACCTGATGGTGATCAAACCGTCCGGGGTGTCCTACGACGACCTGTCGGGGGACACCATGGTCGTCACCGACCTGCACGGACGGCTGCAGTACGGCGACCTCGCGCCCTCGTCCGACACCGCGGCCCACGCCTACGTCTACCGGCACCTGCCCGAGGTCGGCGGCGTCGTGCACACCCACTCCACCTACGCGACCGCGTGGGCCGCCCGCGGTGAGCCCATCCCGTGCGTGCTCACGATGATCGCCGACGAGTTCGGCGGCGAGATCCCGGTGGGCCCGTTCGCGCTGATCGGCGACGACTCCATCGGCCGCGGCATCGTCGAGACGCTGCGCGCCAGCCGGTCGCCGGCGGTGCTCATGCGCAACCACGGGCCGTTCACCGTCGGCCGCACGGCGCGCGACGCGGTCAAGGCGGCGGTGCTGGTGGAGGACGTCGCCCGGACCGTCCACAAGGCGTTCGAGCTCGGAGCGCCCGCGCCGCTGCCGGCTGAAGACGTCGACCGCCTCTACGCGCGCTACCAGAACGTCTACGGCCAGCGCTGAGCCCCGGCCGGCCACCTCTGACAGGAGAAAGATGCCTTCGCAGAACAAACCCCAGGTCTGGTTCCTCACGGGGAGCCAGGCGCTCTACGGCGAGGAGACGCTCGAACAGGTCGCCGGCCAGTCGCTGGAGATCCAGCGGCTGCTCGCCGCGACCGGCCGGCTCTCGGCCGAGCTCGTCGGAAAACCGGTGCTGACCGAGGCTTCGGCGATCCGCCGGCTGCTGCTCGAAGCCAACGCCGACGCCTCTTGCGTCGGGGTGATCGCCTGGATGCACACGTTCTCGCCCGCGAAGATGTGGATCGGCGGGCTGGACGCGTTGCGCAAACCGTTGCTGCACCTGCACACCCAGCTCAACGAGGCGCTGCCGTGGCGCAGCATCGACATGGACTTCATGAACCTCAACCAGGCCGCGCACGGCGACCGCGAGTTCGGGCACGTGCTCACCCGGCTCGCCGTACCGCGCAAGACCGTCGCGGGGCACGCGGGCGATCCGGTGGTCGTGGAGCGGATCGACGCGTGGCTGCGGGCCGCGATCGGCGCCGACCACCTGCGCGAGCTGCGGCTGGCCCGCTTCGGGGACAACATGCGCGACGTCGCCGTCACCGAAGGGGACAAGGTCGAGGCGGAGCTGCGCTTCGGGGTCTCGGTCAACACCTACGGCGTGAACGACCTGGTCGAGCTCGTCGACGGAGTGTCCGAAGAGGACACTTCGGCACTGGTCGCGGAATACGCCGAATCCTACGACCTCGTGCCGGAACTCGCGCAGAGCGGTGCGCGGCACGAATCGCTGCGCTACGCGGCGAAGGTCGAGCTCGGGCTGCGCCGCTTCCTCACCGACGGCGGGTTCGGCGCCTTCACCACGAACTTCGAGGACCTCGGCGGGCTGCGGCAGCTGCCGGGACTGGCGGTGCAGCGGCTGATGGCCGACGGCTACGGCTTCGGCGGCGAAGGCGACTGGAAGACCTCCGCGCTGCTCGCCGCGGTGAAGGCGATGGGCACCGGCACCGGCCGCGGCGCGTCGTTCATGGAGGACTACACCTACCACTTCGGGCCGGGGGAGGCGAAGATCCTCGGCGCGCACATGCTCGAGGTCTGCCCGAGCATCGCGGCCGCGCGCCCGTCGTGCGAGATCCACCCGCTCGGCATCGGCGGGCGCGAGGACCCGGTCCGGCTCGTGTTCGACGCCGCGCCCGGCCCCGGCGTCGTCCTCGGCCTGGCCGACCTCGGCGACCGGTTCCGGCTGGTGGCCAACACGATCGACGTCGTCCCGCCCGACGAGCCGCTGCTCAGCCTGCCCGTCGCCCGTGCGGTCTGGCGGCCGGCGCCGTCGCTCGCCACCTCCGCGGAGTCCTGGATCACCGCCGGGGCGCCGCACCACACCGTGCTGACGCAGGCGGTGCCCGCCGAAACGATCCGCGACTTCGCGGACCTGCTCGGCGTCGAGCTCCTGACCATCGACGCCGACACCACCAACCCCGGATTCGCCGACCGGATCCGCTGGAACCAGGCCTACTACCGGCTCGCCCAGGGCTTCTGAAAGGAGCACGAACAATGAAGTTCATCCGAGGGATCCGAGTTACCGCCGCCGCCGCGCTGGCCCTGACGCTGGCCGCCTGCGGGTCGAGCGTCAAGACCGCCGATCAGGCTCCGGCTCCCGGCGCGTCGGCCGGCGCGCTCGTCGGGGTCACGATGCCGACGAAGTCGTCCGAGCGCTGGATCCACGACGGCGACAACATCAAGTCCGCACTCGAGAAACTGGGCTACAAGGTCGACTTGCAGTACGCCGAGAACGACATCCCCACGCAGGTCAACCAGATCGAGAACCAGATCACCAAGGGCGCCAAGCTGCTGGTGATCGCCTCCATCGACGGCACCGCGATCACCACCCAGCTGCAGGAGGCGGCCGACCACAAGATCCCGGTGATCGCCTACGACCGGCTCCTGCTCAACAGCCCGAACGTCGACTACTACGCCACCTTCGACAACTTCAAGGTCGGCGTCGAGCAAGCGAACTCGCTGGTCAAGGGCCTCGGCAGCGGACCGGGCCCGTTCAACATCGAACTGTTCGGGGGTTCGCCGGACGACAACAACGCGACGTTCTTCTTCAACGGCGCCATGTCCGTGCTCAAGCCACTCCTGGACAGCGGCAAGCTCGTGGTGAAGAGCGGCCAGACGACGTTCGCGCCGACCGCGATCCTGCGCTGGGACCCGGCCACCGCGCAGCGGCGCATGGAGGACCTGCTCACCAAGACCTACACCGGCGGCGCGAAGGTCGACGGCGTGCTCTCGCCCTACGACGGGCTGTCGATCGGCATCCTCTCCGCGCTGAAGAGCAACGGCTACGGCACCGCCGGCCAGCCCTATCCCGTGGTGACCGGGCAGGACGCCGAGGTCGCGTCGGTGAAGTCCATCATCGCCGGCGAGCAGTACTCGACGGTGTTCAAGGACACCCGCAAGCTCGCCGACGTCACGGTGAAGATGGCCGACTCGGTGCTCAAGGGGGCGAAGCCGCAGGTCAACAACACGACCGACTACAACAACGGCAAGAAGGTCGTCCCGTCGTACCTGCTGCAGCCCGTGGTCGTGGACAAGTCCAACTACCAGAAGGAACTCGTCGACTCGGGCTACTACACCGCGGGGCAGCTGAAGTGACCGAACTGCTCGGCATGCGCGGGATCACCAAGACCTTCCCCGGGGTCACCGCGCTCGCCGACGTCACCCTTTCCGTGCGCCGCGGGGAGATCCACGCGATCTGCGGGGAGAACGGCGCCGGGAAGTCGACCCTGATGAAGGTCCTCTCCGGTGTGCACCCGCACGGCAGCTACGACGGGGAGGTCCGGTTCGACGGCGAGGAGTGCCAGTTCGGCTCGGTGCGCGACAGCGAACGCCGGGGGATCGTGATCATCCACCAGGAGCTCGCGCTGTGCGGGCAGCTCTCGATCGCGGAGAACATCTTCCTCGGCAACGAGCGGGCGCGGCGCGGCTTCATCGACTGGAACCGCACCAACCACGAGGCCGGCGAGCTGCTGCGGCGCGTCGGCCTCGGGGAGAACCCCGTGACGCCGGTGCGCGACCTCGGTGTGGGCAAGCAACAGCTCGTGGAGATCGCGAAAGCGCTGTCGAAGCAGGTGCGGCTGCTCATCCTCGACGAGCCGACCGCCGCGCTCAACGACGACGATTCGGAGCACCTGCTCGACCTGCTGCGCGGGCTGCGCGACGAGGGCGTGACGTGCGTGATCATCTCGCACAAGCTGGGCGAGGTGATCTCGATCGCCGACACCGTCACGATCCTGCGCGACGGCCGGACGATCGAAACGCTCGACGCGGCCGGGCTCACCGAGGAGCGGCTGATCACCGGCATGGTCGGGCGCGACCTCGAGCACCGGTTCCCGCCGCGCGTGCCCGACGTCGGCGACGAGGTGCTGCGGATCGAGGACTGGACCGTGCACAGCCCCACCCAGCCCGGCCGGGTCGTGGTCGACCGCGCCAACCTCACGCTGCGGCGCGGGGAGGTGGCCGGCCTCGCCGGGCTCATGGGCGCGGGCCGGACGGAGCTGGCGATGAGCGTGTTCGGGCACTCGTACGGCACCGGTATCTCGGGCCGGCTGATCAAGGACGGCGTGCCGATCGACGTCCGCTCGGTCCGCGACGCCGTCCGCCACGGCATCGCGTACGCCACCGAGGACCGCAAGCGCTACGGGCTGAACCTGATCGAAGACGTCCAGCGCAACGTTTCGGCGGCCGGGCTCGCGAAGCTGGCCCGCCGCGGCTGGGTCGACGAGCACGCCGAGCACGACACCGCCGCGCGGTTCCGCCGGGACCTGCGGATCAAAGCGCCGAACGTGCGCAGCGTGACCGGGAAGCTCTCCGGCGGCAACCAGCAGAAGGTGGTGCTCGCCAAGTGGATCTTCACCGACCCCGACGTGCTGATCCTCGACGAGCCGACCCGCGGCATCGACGTCGGCGCGAAGTTCGAGATCTACACGATCATCAACTCCCTTGCGGCGCAGGGGAAGGCCGTGCTGGTCATCAGCTCCGAGCTGCCGGAGCTGCTCGGGCTGTGCGACCGGATCTACGCGCTGTCCGCGGGGCGGGTGACCGGTGAGGTCGCCCGCGCGGACGCGACCCAGGAGCTGCTGATGCAGTACATGACGAAGGAACGGCAATGACCACAACGGACACCCCGCGGACCGCTCCGCCCCCGGTCGCGACGCCGGGCCGGCGGATCTCGATCAACCCGCGCCAGAGCGGGATCTACGTCGCCTTCGCCCTGATCGTGGTGCTGTTCGAAGTGCTCACCGGCGGTGCGCTGCTGGAGCCGCAGAACATCTCGAACATCATCGTGCAGAACTCCTACGTGCTGATCCTCGCGATCGGCATGATCCTCGTGATCATCTCCGGCCACATCGACCTGTCGGCCGGATCCGTGGTCGCGATGACGGGCGCCGTGTCCGCGGTGCTGATGGTGAACCTGCACGTGCCGTGGCCGCTCGCGGTGCTCATCACCTTGGTGACCGGTGCGGTGATCGGGGCGTGGCAAGGTTATTGGGTCGCGTACTTCGGCATCCCGGCGTTCATCGTGACGCTGGCCGGGATGCTGGCGTTCCGCGCGCTGACGCTGACGGTGCTCGGGAACCAGGGCATCGGCCCGTTCCCCGACGCGATCCGGACCCTGTCCAACGGGTTCACCGACGGCTACCTCGGCAACATCGGCCTCGGCCCCCTCGGCGGCGCCGACCTCGTGAGCCTGATCGTCGGCGTGCTCACCGTCGCGGCGATCGCCGTCACCCAGCAGCGCAAACGCTCGGCGCGGCTCGGTTACGGCCAGGAGGTGGACCCGTACCCGGTGTTCGTCGCGAAGGTCGCCGGCGCCGCCGTGCTGGTGCTCGCGGTGGTCGTGCAGCTCGCGCGGTTCAAGAACCTGCCGTGGGTCCTGATCCTGCTCGCGGTCCTCGTGGTGGGCTACTCGCTCGTCGCCGGCCGCTCCGTCTTCGGCCGCCACATCTACGCCGTCGGCGGCAACCTCCAGGCGGCGACCCTGTCGGGCGTCAAGGTGAAGTCGGTGGCGTTCTGGATCTTCGTGAACATGGGCGTGCTGGCCGCACTGGCGGGCATCATCTTCGCCGGCCGCCTCAACCAGGCCGGCCCCACGGCCGGCGTCAACTTCGAACTGGACGCGATCGCCGCCGCGTTCATCGGCGGCGCCGCCGTCCAGGGCGGCGTGGGCAAAGTCGTCGGCGCGATCACCGGCGGCCTCATCATGGCGGTGATCAACAACGGCATGTCGCTGATCGGCGCCCCGAGCGAGCGCGTGATGCTGGTCAAGGGCGTGGTCCTCCTCGCCGCCGTCGCGTACGACATCTGGACCAAACGCCGGGGCACCGCGTAGGGGAGCGACGCTCGGCCGTCCCGGCCGACGGCCGAGCCTTGTTCCAGCCCGTTGTTTCGCAGTAGTCCGGGCGCGCTACGAGGACGGGGTCGAAGTGGCTGCCCTCCTGGTCGTTCTCGTGCGAACCGGCGTAGTGGTGGTCCCCGCACAGCTCGGCGTTGGAGAACACGGCGCCACGTGCGGACGCTGACTGTGCTGAGGCGCTCGCCGTGACTCGTCCTTGCTCGGTGTTTCGTGGTCAGGGCCGGCCGGCGCGAGGTGACTCGACGCGGGTGGCCAGGAGTTTGCCCTCCCGGGCATTCTTGCGGGCCTCCTCGTGGAAATCCGGTGCGGCGCACAGGAACAGGGTGTCGCCGTCGGTGCCGCCGAGGGTGCAGGCGAAGATGCCGGTGCCGGCGGGGATTTCGTCGGCGATGGCGCCGCCCTCGTGGACGCGGAGGGCGCGGTTGCCGATGGCGTCGGCGATCCACAGGGCGCCGTCGGCGTCGAGGCAGCAGCCGTCCGGGGCGACGGTGACCTGGGGGAACAAGGCGTCCTGGGTGCGGGCGGTGGGCTGCTCGCCGAATGTGGCCCAGGTGCGGCGGTTCGTGAGCGAGCCGTCGCCGGTGACGTCGAAGGCGGTGACGCGGTTGGCGAAGGTCTCGCAGACCAGGAGCACGCCGTCGTCGGTGAGGACGCTGCCGTTGGGGAACCACAGGTCGTCGGCGACCGTGGTGACGGTGCCGTCCGGGTCCACGCGCAGCAGCACGGCCGTCTCGAGCGGCTGCCCGCCCATGAGGTCGAAGCCGAACTCGCCGACGTAGGCCCGGCCGTGCGCGTCGACGACCATGTCGTTGGGGTGGCCCTTGACGTGCCCGGAGAGGTCGGCGTGGGTCACCAGCGTGCCGTCGGGCTCACGGCGCAGCAGGCGGGCGTCGCGCATCGAGATCACCAGGAGGCGCCCGTCCGGGAGCCAGCCCAGGCCGGAGGGCTGCTGCGGGACCTCGGCCTCGGTCCGCAGATCACTGCCGTCCGGGGCGGCCGAGAGTACGCGGTAGGTGTAGAAGTCGGCGAACCAGATCCGCCCGTCGTGCCAGCGCGGGCATTCGAGGTACGCGAGTCCTTCGAGGACAGTGGTGAGGTCACGGCTCATGGCTGCTCCATCGCGGGTCGTCAGGAGGTGCTGGCTTCGAGGAAGCGCTCGAGTTCGCGCTTCGTGTCCGGTCCGCAGGGCTGGAAGACGATCTCGGTGACGCCGCGTTCTCGGTAGTCGTCGAGCTTGCGCCGGATCTGGTCGCGGGTCCCGCTGAGCGTGACCTCGCGCAGGGTGCTGCTGCCGCCCGCGCGCCATGCCGCTTCGTCGGCCGCGCTGAGCTCGACGCAGTGTCCGGAGTGGACGGCCAGGTGGCGCCGTTCCTGCGGCACCGCCTCGACGACCTTCAGCCACTCCTCGCCGCCGGGCAAGGCGCGGACGGCGTCGGGGCCGCCGAACTCGTACGCACCGTGGAACGACAAGGCCCAGCCGGGGCCGCCCGCCACCCGCGCGTGTTCGGACGAATCGTCCTCGTCCTCGTCGAGCACCGTGCCCCATTCGAGGTAGGGCACCCAGCTGTGCTCGGTCATGAACTCCGGTGGGGCCAGCGTGGCGAAGAGCCCGTCGCCGAGTTCACGGGCGACTTTGTTGCCCTTCGGCCCGAGCGCGCCGACGAGGACCGGGACGTCGACGGGGCGGGCCGGCGCGTGCCCGTCGGGGTGCAGCATCCGCATCTGCGCGCCCTCCCACTCGACGACTTCGCCCCGCAGCAGTCCCCGGTACGCGCGGATGTAGGCCTCCATGAAGGCCCACTTGACGGCGCCGTAGCCCATGGCCCGGCGGCCCGAGAACCCCGTGCCGAACGCCACCGCCACGCGTCCCGGTGCGAGCGCGGCCAGCGTGGCGGTCGCCGCCGCGTTGACCATCGGGTGGCGCAGGCTGGGCACGAGCACGCCCGGGCCGAGGCCGATGCGCTCGGTGCGGTCCGCCGCGAGCGCCAGCGTCATCCACACGTCGGGACTCTGCTGCGGCGTGTCGTAGACCCACGCGCGGTGGTAGCCCAGGCGCTCGGCGAGGGCGATGTCGTCAGGGGAACTCAGAGCGGTGGGAAACGCGCAAGACACGTCCATGTGCCCTCCTCCGATCGAGTGGCCGATCGTTCGAGCGCCTCTGCCAGGGCAAATGACTAAGCGCCCAGTAACCTTGCGATCTGTGTGGCACGGTACACACGTCGATCGGGTCCGGCAAGGCGGCCGTGTGGCAGCGTTGTCGGCGGAAGGGAGACGGTCATGGGCGCCCAGCACTCCGCGGTTCCGGAACTGGTGGACGAGTCGCCGGACCTGTGGGACGAAGGCTTCGGCGACGCCGCCCGGCGGCTGCTGACCGCGGGCGTGCGGTGCTTCGCCACGAACGGCTTCCACGCCACGAAAACCCGCGACATCACCTCCGCCGCGGGCCTGTCGTCGGCGGCCTTGTACGTCCATTTCGCGTCGAAGGAACACGTGCTCTTCGAGATCGTGCGGGCGGCCCACAAGAGCGTGCTCGCGGTGGTGAGCGAACCACCCGCCACCGGAGACCCCGCGGCCCACCTGAAGTCGCTCGTCGCGCGCTTCGTCGCCTGGCACGCCCGCTACCACGTCGCCGGCCGCGTCGGCCAGTACGAACTCTCGGGCCTGACCCCCGACCACTACGCGACGATCATCGCCCTCCGCCAGCAGACGACGGCCGTCTTCCACGAAGCCATCCGCCGCGGCACCCGCGAACGAGCCTTCGGCCCGGTCGACGACCACCGCGTGGTCCGCGCGATCCTGTCCCTGTGCGTCGACCTGGTCCGCTGGTACCGCCTCGACGGCCCCGACTCACCCGAAGAGGTCGGCCACTTCTACGCCGAACTCGCCCTCGGCATGGTCACCGCCGCCGGCACGGTAACTCCTTCCGGCGACGGCGTGTGATGACCCGCAGGGGAGCCGCGCAGAAGTATCGGGAAGGCGATTGGTTCGCAGTGCCGCTCACCGACGGGCGGTTCGGCGTGGGCCACATCGCGCGAGGGACGAAGAAGTCCTTCTCCCTCTTCCGCGGCCGCTTGCCGGCTTGAGCGGGGATCGAGTCCGAAGTGGACGGCTGAGTACCGATGCTCTGGAACCCGTGCCACCACGACGATCCCGGCCACCGGGTCGCTTCAGGACCAGATCACCGGCACAGCCGCCCCACCGGAAGCACCTCCCGGACACGGTCGTCGGTCACGGCCATCATGACGCTGCGCTCGGTACGAGCTACTTCGAGCAGCCGCTGAGGCACGAGCCGCGCGTCGGCTTCCCGCGTGTCGTGGGTTCGCGAAGTCAGCCGCTGCTGGGCGGGCGGCGACCGGAGGCCGGCCGCGAGGCGGCTCTTGGGTTCGATCCGCGACATCCGATCAACTTCGGTGCGGCTCAGCCAGCCGCCCGGTAGCCGACGATCCGCAACGCGAACGCGCCGTACAGCGCCGCCACCTCGGTGGCCGTGTAGTGGCCGCCCGGGTGGAACCACGCTTTGGCGTTGTTGCCCATCTCGAGGATCGCGAAGGAGGCGACGCGCGGTTCGGGCACGTCGAACACGCCTTCGGCGCAGCCGCGGTCGACGATGGCGAGCAGGCGGCGGCCGTAGGCGTCGCGTTTGTCGATGATGGCCTGCCGGAGCGGGTCGGGGAGGTTGCGGATCTCGCTGTTGCACACGGTGACCTCGGCGGGGTTCTCGAGGAAGTCCAGGACCGTGACCTCGGTGGCGAGCCGCAGCTGCTGGGCGACGTCGGTGACGCCGTCGAGGGCGGTGGCGAGCGCGGCGAGCGCGCGGTCCATGGCCACGTCCATGATCCGGAAGAGCAGATCCTGCTTGGACGTGACGTGGTTGTAGAGGTTCGGCGCCGAGACCGCCAGCACCTCGGCGATGTCCTTCATCGAGGTGCCGCGGTAGCCACGGCTCGCGAACAGGTCGCGGGCGGCTTCGTGCACGGCCTGCGGCGAGACGGCGGTTGACTTGGTCACCCCGCCACATTACTGTCTCGTGCCACCCGCTGAATGAACGTTAATTAACCACCGGCCGGAGAGGTCACCGGCCGGTGACGCGAACGGCCGAACCAGCCACAGCCACGCGGCCGCCCTCGCACCTGGATGCCAGAGCAGCCATCTTGGACCCGGACGGCGCCCGTTCCCGGTTGCGGACCGGACGCCGCCTCGAACCGACGAGGAGACGTACCCATGGCGAGTGAGCTGACCCCTGCGCGGGAGACCGCGCAGTCCGCGGCCCGCACCGGCCCGCCGATGCGCAGAGTGGCGCTTTCCGTGCTGATCGGCACGACCATCGAGTGGTACGACTTCCAGCTGTACGGCATCGCCGCCGCGCTGGTCATCGCGCCGCTGTACTTCCCGTCGGCCGATCCGCTGGCCGGTTCGCTGCTGGCGTTCTCCACGTTCGCGATCGGGTTCGGCGCGCGGCCGATCGGCGGCATCGTGCTCGGCCACTTCGGTGACCGGATCGGCCGGAAGAAGATGCTGGTCCTGTCGCTGACCATGATGGGCTTCGCGACGTTCCTGATGGGCGCCCTGCCGACGTACGCGCAGATGGGCGTCTGGGCGCCGATCCTCATGGTGCTGCTGCGCTTGGTGCAGGGCTTCGGCGTCGGCGGCGAGTGGGGCGGTGCCGTGCTCACGGCCGTGGAGTACGCCTCGCCCCGCAAGCGCGGGCTCTACGGCAGCCTCCCGCAGATCGGCGTTCCCGCCGGGCTCGTGCTGTCGACGCTGGTGTTCCTGCTGGTGTCGCAGCTGCCCGACGCGCAGTTCCTGGCGTGGGGCTGGCGGATCCCGTTCCTGATCAGCATCGTGCTGGTCGTGGTCGGGCTGGTCGTGCGGCTGCAGCTGCGCGAAACGCCGGTGTTCGAGAAGGTCCGGGAACGCAACGAGGAGCAGCGCGCGCCGCTGGTCACCGCGATCCGCGCGTACCCCAAGCAGATCCTGCTCGCCGTCGGCTCGATGGTCAGCACCGGCGCGTATTACTACATCGTGAACGCCTACGCGCTCAGCTACGCCGCGTCGGCGAAGTCGATGGATCGGGCTTCGCTGCTCACGGCCATCATGATCTCGGGTGTGGTCGCGTGCGCGGCACTGCCGTACTTCGGCTCGATGAGCGAACGGTTCGGCCGGCGCCGGATGATCCTGATCGGACTGGCCGCGATGGCGGTGTGGATCTACCCGACGATCCTCGCCGTCGCGAGCGGCAACTTCCTCGCGGTGCTGGCGGCCTACGTCGTGGGCGCGATCTTCTTCAGCGTCAGCTACGGCCCGCAGGCCACGTTCATTGTGGAGATGTTCGACGCGCGGGTCCGGTTCAGCGCGTCGTCGACGAGCTTCCAGCTCGGTGTGCTGTTGGGCGGTGCACTCGCGCCGATCATCGCGGCGGCGCTGGTCCGGGCGACCGGCACGGTCGTCTCGGTGGCCGTGTACGTGTGCCTGGCGTCGTTGCTGTCGCTGGGCTGCGTGCTGGGGGTGAGCCGGGCGGCGCTGGCCCGGGGCAGCGCCGATCTCGACGGATGACCCCGATCTCGACGGATGGCGCAGTGCGCCTCGGTGCCCGGGCGGGCGCCGAGGCGCACTGTCCTCAGTGGCCGGTGGACCGTCGTTTGAGGACGGGGACGATGCGCCTGAGCGCGAGGCCCGCGGCCAGCAGGGCGAACCCGGCCAGCACCAGCCACAACACGCTGACGCCGGTGTAGGCCAGTCCGCCGGTGACTCCGGCCGCGGTGGCGGCGCCGATCTTCTGGTACATGGTTTTCCTTCGTTTTCCGTGGGTTACCAGCTCTTGCGGGTGCGCAGGAGGGCGTCGGCGCAGGCCTTGGCGTAGCAGGCTTGCAGGAAGTAGTCGAGGACGAGTTCGTACATCGACGCGGCGAGCAGCATTCGGCGCCAGCCCCGGTACCGGAGGGTCACCACCCGCTCCACCACGAAGATCGAGGAGATACCGAGCCACAGCGGCTGCAGGTGCAGACCACCGTCGCACAGGCCGACGACGATCGTCGCGAGGTAAAGCAGGGACACGAGCACCCCGGCCATGGTCAGCAGCTGGCGGCCCCAGTAGCGCCAGGTGATGCGCGTGAGTCCGTATTGGACGCAGTTCTCGACGGCGCCGCGCTTCCAGCGCAGGCGTTGCGCCCACAGCGCCCGCCAGCTGGTCATGACCTCGGTCTCGAGCGTGCACGCGCTGGGCGAGATCACGCGGTGGCCCAGGTGCAGGAGGGCGAACGTGAGTTCGTTGTCCTCGGTGAGCACGGTGGTGTCGTAGATCCCGCCGGCGCCGTCGCCCGCGGGGAGCGTGCCGGCGAGCCGCGCGGCGGAGACCTCGCGCAGCGTGCCGACGCGGAACATCGCCGCGGTCCCGGTGAGCACGAGGCACTTCCCGCGCAGCCGGTGGACGTCGCGGGCGTAGCGGGCGTACTCATTGCGCTGCAGGTGCCCGACGAACCCGCCGCCGGGGCCGCCGCGGAACACCCCGCCGACGCCGCCGTAGCCGCGCTCGACGTGGTCCAGCGCCGTGCCGACGAATCGGGGGTCCACAGTGGAGTCCGCGTCCTGCACGAGGATCACGTCGTCCTCGTCGAGCCGGGGCAGCAGCCAGGCCAGGACCTGGTTCAGCGCACCGGCTTTCTTGTGCTCGTTGGCGACCGACGCCCGCACCCGCGCCCCGGCGGCGAGCGCGACCGCCGCGGTGTCGTCGGTGCAGTTGTCGGTGACGACGAAGATCTCGTCCACCGGGTGCTCCTGCGCGCGCAGGGCCGCGATGGTCAGGCCGATCTGCGCTGCCTCGTCGTGCGCCGGGATCACGGCCACGACGCGCGCGCCGCCGTTCCGGTGCCGGCCGAGGTAGCCGGGACGCGGTTCGGCCAGGGCAGGTGCAGGCATGGGTGGAGGGTCCTTCGATGCGGAGCCGCGGGGGCGGCGGGCTTCGCGCGATCCGTCGCGCTTGGCAGATAGGTCGCCGGAGGACACGGAATGCTACGTGAAACTTCAACAGATCACCCGGAAGGGTGAGGTTTTGACGTACACGGAACGTGAAGGCAACGCGTTGAACAGCTCTTTTGTCGAGGACGGTGGTTCGGAACCAGTTCCAGGGCCGCCCGGATTCTGGTGACACACTGTGGTTGCGTGACTCAAGAACAAGAAGATCCCAGACCGCACGTCCGCCGACCCGGCGGCGCTCGGCCCGCGCACGCGGGTGGGGGGCCGCGGCGTGCTCGGCCTGACCTCGAGCGGGCGCGAAAGCGGGATGCCGCGGGGCGCGCTGGAGACCTGACGACGCCGGCCCGGCCCGGCTTGCACTCGCGGGGCAGGGGGCCGGGCCGGGGAGGGCGGCGTGGAGCAGCGGGCCGCGGATCGGGCGCCGCGGGGTGCCGGTGGGCGCGAGAAGGTCAAGCCGGCGCCGTTTCCGGCGCGGAACGGGAAGCGGCCGTTCAACGCCTCGGGTGTGGTGGCCGTCGGGGAGCGGCGGTTCGTGTTCGTGGACAACAAGGATCCGGGGTCGTTGTTCGAGCTGACGCTGGACGCGGACACCGACGTGGCCGTACGGATCCGGCGGCGCAGACTGGCCGGTGCGGGCGGGGGAGCGCTGGGTGATCCCGAAGGGCTCGCCCGCGTCGACCGGGACGGGGAGATCTTTTTCATCGTCGCCTCTTCCCTGTCCGTCGCGCGGGGGCGGGAGATCAACGACGGCCTGCTGCGCGTCCGGTACGGCGCCGGTGGAGACCTGCCCGCCGAGGTGATGAGCGGCTTCCGGGAGTGATTGCTGGCGCGGCTGCCGGACCTCGGCGGGGCCGGGGTCCGGCAGCCGGAAGACAGCGGGCTGAACGTCGAGGGCGTGGCGTGGGATCCGGGCGCCGGCGCGTTGCTGTTCGGGTTACGAGGGCCGGTCAGCCCGGGACACGTGCGAGTGGTCGTCGTGCCCGTCGACGCCGGGGGTGCGCGGTGGACGACGGCGTGCTTGGGCGAACCGGCGATGGTGTCCATCGGGACGCCGAGACCCTCTGCGGCGCAAGGGATCCGTGACCTCTCCTACGGCCCGCGGGCGGGGGAGTTCCTCAGGGTGCTCGGGCGTTCGGCCGGCCGCGGGGACGAGCCGTTCCGGCTGTGCCGGTGGCGGCCGGGCGAGGACACCGTGCGGCCGTTCGACGTCACCTTCCACCGGAGTGCGAAGCCCGAAGGAGTCACGGCGTTCTCGACGGACGGGAAGCGGAAGATCCTCGTCGTCGACGACGCGGGTGGGTACGCGATCCTCTGACGGCGCTCAGCGGATGCGGGTCCCGGTTTCGGCGCACGAATACCCGCCCAGGTCCTCGATGCTGGTGCGGAACCCGGGGTTCTCCAGCAGGTCCCACAGCGGTGCGAGCAATTCACCTGAGACATCGGCCGCGCGCAAAACCAGGTCGTACGGTTCCTGCGCGACGGGCACGAAGCCGAGGCCGAAAGCACGCGCGGCGGCGAGGATGCCGAGGCCGGTGTCCGCGCGCCCGGCGGCGACTGCGGCCGCGACGGCGAGGTGGGTGTGCTCCTCGCGGGCGTAGCCGGGAATGGCCGCCGGGTCGAGGTCGCGCCGGGCCAGTTCGTGGTCCAGCAGGGCGCGGGTCCCGGCGCCGCGCTGGCGGTTGACGTAGCGCACCCCCGGCTGGGCGAGGTCGTCGATGCCCTTGAGCCCCAACGGGTTGCCCGGCGCCACGAGGAGGCCCTGGTCACGGTGCACGAGGCGGATCACGGCGGCGTCGGGGCCGAGGAGCTTGTCCACATAAGGCAAGGTGTATTCGCCGGTGGCGGGGTCGAGCAGGTGCGAGCCGGCGAGGTGGCAGAGCCCGTCGCGCAGGGCGACGAGGCCGCCGAGCGAGCCGACGTTGGACGAAGCTAGCGTGACGAGCGGGTCGGCGGCGCGCAGCGCGGAGGCGGCGAGGTCGAGCACGAGGTCGTGCGAACCGATCGCGACGATCGTCCGGTCGATCTCCCGCAGACCCCGCAACAGGTCCACGCGCACCTCGGACCCGGCGTGGTGGCCCTCGACACCGGCCGGGACGACGAGGAGGCCGTCGGCGCGGACCAGCGACGTCAGCACGCCGGCGCCGCGGGGGAGCGGCGTGGCGACGACGTGGTCCTGCACCCGGCCGAGCCGCACGCGCACCCAATCGTCCATGCCGACCACGGACGGCAGCTTCCGGGCGAGCCGTGCCGTGGTGGCCGGGCGTTCGCGCGGCCCGGCGCCTTCGAGCTCGGCCAGCAGCGGCGCGGCGAAGATGTCGAAGGTGAGGGCCGCGGACACGGGATAACCGGGCACGCCGAGCACGGGCGTGGCCGGTTCCCCCGCGACGACCCCCAGCACCACGGGGTGCCCGGGCCGCACGGCGACCCCGTGCACGGCGACGGCCCCGGCTTCGGCGATCACGCGGGCGGTGTAGTCGTCGCGGCCCGCGCTGGAGCCGGCGATGAGCAGGACCAGGTCGGCCTCGGCCGCGGCGGCGCGCAGGACCGCGGTGATGGCTTGCGGATCGTCGGGCACGATGTCGGTGACCCGCGCGTCGCACCCGGCTTCGCGCGCCTGCGCGGCCAGCATCAGCGAGTTGGTGTCGAGGATTTCGCCGGGCTCCACGGCCGTCCCGATCGGCCGGATCTCGTCCCCGGTCGGGATGATCACCACGACCGGAGCCCGGCGGACGACCGGCTCCGTCACGCCCGCGGCGGCGCAGGCGGCCACGTCGACCGGGCGCAGCCGATGGCCCTCGGGCAGCAGGAGCTCCGCCGCACTGATGTCCTCGCCGATCGAGCGCACGTGCTGGTACGGCGGCACCGCCGCGCGCAGCTCGGCCCCTTCGGGCGTGTGGTGCACGTGCTCGCGCATCACCACCGCGTCGTACCGCGGCGGCAGCGGATCACCGGTGTCGACGACCTCGAAGTCCGTCAGCACCACCGGTTTCGTTTCGGACGCCGCTGTCGTGTCGGCCGCCAGCACGGCGATCCCGTCCATGCCGGCCGAATCGAACGCCGGCGACGACCGGCGCGCCCACACCGGCTCCGCGGTCACTCGCCCCACAGCCGCGCCGACCGGCACCCGCACGGTACCCACGCGCGGCGGGCACCCGGCGGCGGCGCGCGCCTCCCGCCACGCGGCGAGGGCCTCGGCGGCGGGGACATCGGAGACGAACGGGCTGCTCATGAGTACAGGGTTACCTCGGTGTGGCGCCGCCGTCGAGGCGGGTGGCGGGATCGGTCGGGGTTGTCAGCGGAGCTGGGAGCGGGTTCGGGACGGAACGGCCGTGCGCGCTCGCCGGGGGAGTGCCGTCGGGATCGGTGGCGGGTCCGGTGCGGCGCGAGCCGTCCGCCGGACCCGGAGCCGAACGGGTCATGCGTACAGGGTCACCTCGACCTCGGTGCCACCGTCGAGGCCGGTGGCGGGTTCGGGGACGACGACGTAGCCGTCGGCGCGGGTCAGAACCGACAGCAGCGCCGAAGGCCCGAACAGCGGCTCCGCGACGCCGTCGCGCACCGTCACCTGGACGACGTCGAGCCGGCCGGCCGCCGAGGCCAGGTTGCGGGACAGGCGGGCGCGGGTGGCCGGCCGCGGCGGCGGCGTTGCGCAGCCGCTGAGGCGCCACAGCAGCGGCACGCCGATCTGTCCGAACACGACCAGCGCCGACAGCGGGTTGCCCGGCAGGCCGACCACGGGAATCCCGCCGCACTCGGCCAGCAGCGTCGGCTTCCCCGGTTTGATCGCGAGCCCGTGGCACCAGACCTCGCCGACGGCGGCGACCGCGCCCGCGGTTTCGTCCCGCGCGCCCACCGACGACCCGGCCGAGACCACGACCAGGTCCGAGCCGGGCAG
Organism: Amycolatopsis sp. NPDC051903; assembly: GCF_044452505.1. Lineage (NCBI taxonomy): Bacteria > Bacillati > Actinomycetota > Actinomycetes > Pseudonocardiales > Pseudonocardiaceae > Amycolatopsis > Amycolatopsis sp. NPDC051903. Next base: position 123,354 of record NZ_JBITBT010000021.1, read on the forward strand.
CACCGCGGCCAGTTCGTCCTTCAGCGCACCGGGTTCGTCGGAGACGATGCCGGCGATGACGGGTTCGCCGCCGGCGTCGAGCACCAGCCCGGCCAGCGCGGACGCCGTGGCGTCGCGGACCTGACCGGGCCGCAGTGACCCGGTCTCCGGCGGGACGACCTCGTCACCGGTGGAGATGATCGAAACCCGCGGGCGGGCGTGCACCGGCACCGAAACCACTCCCGCGGCCGCGAGCAGCCCGAGGTCCGGGGCGCGCAGCGGCCGCCCGCCGGGGACGAGCGCGGCGCCGGCGGCCACGTCGTCGTCGGCCCGCACGAGACCGCCGCCCGGCGCGACCGGGCGCGTGACTTCGATCGTGCCCGGCATGGTCTCGGCGGTGAACTCGACCATCACGACCGCGTCGGCGCCCTCGGGCAGCACGCCGCCGGTCGGCATCGCGACGCACCCGCCCGGCCGCACCGCGACCGCCGGTTCCGTGCCCATCCGGACCGCGCCCAGCAAGTCCAGATAGGACGGCAGGCCGTCCGAGGCGCCGTACGTGTCCGCGGCCCGGACGGCGAACCCGTCCACCGTGGACCGGGCGAACCCCGGAAGGTGGTGGGGCGCTGGGAGGTCCGCGGCGGGCACGCGGTGCAACGCGGCCGACAGCGGCACGGTCTCCACCGCCGTCCGGTGGGCCGGGCGGAACCCGGTGAGCGCCTCGGTGACGGTGCGGGTGGTGAAGAACTCTCGTCCGCTCACCGACCCGGCTGGTCCTTCGCCCCCTCGGGCCGCGGCTGCGGGCGCGCCGCCGCCCCGCCCCCGGCCAGCCCGAGCACCGACACGACCGGCCCGAGCGCCACCTGGCCGAGACCGCAGATCGACGTCTTGCGCATGGCCTCCTCCAGCTGCCGGATCCTGGCTCGCCCGGCTTCGTCCAGCTCCGCCCCGGCGTCGAGCACCCCGCGCAGCAGCGTGTGCGCCTTCGTCGAACCGACCCGGCAGGGCACGCACTTGCCGCACGACTCGTTGCGGAAGAACCGCAGCACGTTCGTCGACGCGGCCAGCAGGTCGGTGCCTTCGGCCAGCACCACCACCGCGCCGGAACCGAGCATCGTGCCGGCCTGGGCGAGCGCGCCGAAGTCCAGCCGAAGGTCGAGCCGGTCGGGGCCGATGAAGTTCGACGAGGCCCCGCCCGGCTGCACCGCGCCGATCGCGGCGCCGTCGGGCACCCCGCCGGCCGTGTCGATCAGGTCCCGCACGGTCGTGCCCATCGGCACGCAGTACACGCCGGGCTCGCGCACGTGCCCGGACACGGCGAAGAACTTCCACCCGGTGGACTCGCCCGCGCCCTGGTCCTGCCACCACGCGGCGCCGCGCTGCAGGATCACCGGCACGTCGGCGAACGTCTCGACCGAGTTGATCAGCGTCGGACGGCCGTGCAGCCCGTAGTTGCCCGGGAACGGCGGTTTGTTCCGCGGTTCGCCGCGGTGACCTTCCATGCACTCCAGCAGCGCCGTTTCCTCGCCGAGGATGTAGCCGCCGGGGGAGACGAACACGTCCACTTCGAGCCGGCGGCCGCTGCCGCACGCGTCCGGCCCGATCACCCCGGCGTCGCGCAGCGCGGCGATTTCCTCGCGCAGCACGCGTTCTTCGGGCCCGTACTCGTGCCGGATGAACACCCAGCCTTCCTCGGCCCCGACCACCGCCATGCCCAGCAGCAGGCCCTCCAGCACGAGGTGCGGCTGGTCGGCGAGGATCTGGCGGTCCTTGAACGTGCCCGGTTCGGACTCGTCGGCGTTGCAGATCGCGTACTTCACCGTGCCCGGCTGCGCTCCGGCGACCAGACTCCACTTCTGCCCGGTCGGGAACCCGGCACCGCCCATACCGCGCAGCCCGGAGTCCTTCACCGTGTCCACGATGGAGTCGGCGGTGAACTCACCGGCCAGGAACGCCCGCAACGACCGGTACCGCTCGCGGACCCCCGAACCGGCCGGGTACGGGTCGTTCGGCCACGGCTCGACCCGCCGGGCCGCCGTCGCGTCCCCGACGCCGCCGTCACGGGCCGCGGTCACCAAGGTGTCCACTTCGGACACCGGGCCCGGGTGCTCGTTCACCGCGGCCGCCGGTGCGACGTCGCACCGGCCGAGGCAGGACACCTCGACCAGTTCGACGTCGGTGTCCTCGCCGTAGGCCCGCTTGAGCTCGGCGATCCGGTCGGCGCCGGAGCGCAGCCAGCACGACAGGTCGTGGCAGACGCTGACCTGCACCTTCTTCGGCGGCGTGGTGCGGAAGTGCGGGTAGAACGAGATCAGGCCTTCGATCTCGTACCGCGGCCGCCGCACTTCGCGGGCCAGCTCCTCCAGCTCCTCGCGCGGCAACCAGCCGAGGCGGGCCTGGATCGCGTTGAGCGCGGGGATCAGCGACGGGCCGGGGAACTTGCCCGCCCGCGCCTCGACGCCGGGCACCCGCTCGGGGCTCAAGGTCATTCCGCGACTCCCGCCTTTTCGACCGGTTCCGTGTGCGCCGCGCCCAGCGCCTCCGCCTGGACCGCGCAGAACTTGAACTCGGGGATCTTGCCGAAGGGATCGATCTCGTCGATGGTCAGCAGGTTCGCCGCCGCTTCCCGGAAGTGGAACGGGATGAAGCAGTTGCCCAGCTGCTCTCGGTGCGAGATCCGGACCTGCAGCTCGATCGTGCCGCGCCGGGACCGTACCCGGGCCAGCTCACCGTGGGCCAGTCCGCGATCGGCGGCGTCCTTCGGATGCATGTACACCTCGGGGATCGGCGAGATCGCGTCCAGCGCGAACGACCGCCGCGTCATCGACCCGGTGTGCCAGTGTTCCAGCAAACGGCCGGTGTTGAGCACCAGCGGGTACTCCGCGTCCGGGAGTTCCCTGGCCGGCAGCCACTGCGCGGGCACGAGGTGCGCCAGGCCGTCGTCGGTGTTGAACCGCTCGTCGAACATCACCACGGTGCCGTCGGAGTGCTCGGGGTCGTCGTTCGGGTAGAGCTTGCCCGACAGACCGAGGTTGTCGTGGCGCAGGTTCCGGTACGACGGCATCAGCGACACCATCTCGTCGAAGACCTCGCTGGGTGAGGAGTACGCCCAGTCCAGGCCGATGCGGCGGGCGATGTCCTGCACGATCCGCCAGTCGACCCGGGCCTGGCCCGGTGGGTCGAGCACCTTCCGGCCCAGCTGCACGCGCCGGTCGGTGTTGGTGTAACTGCCTTCCTTCTCCAGGTAGGACGAGGCGGGCAGGATCACATCGGCGAACTCTGCCGTCTCGGTGAGGAAGATGTCCTGCACGACGAGGAAGTCCAGCGCGCCCAGTGCTTTGCGGACCTTGTTGATGTTCGGGTCGGACAGGAACGGGTTCTCGCCGAGCATGTACATGCCGCGCACGCCACCGGGCTTGAGCACCGAGCCGATGATCTCGGTGACGGTGAGGCCGCGCTTCGGGTCGAGCTGCGTCCCCCACGCCTGCTCGAACCGTTCGCGAGTGCCTTCCCGGTCGACGCCCTGGTAGTCCGGGTAGAACATCGGGATCAGGCCGGCGTCCGAGGCGCCCTGCACGTTGTTCTGGCCCCGCAGCGGATGCAGGCCGGTGCCGGGCCGGCCGACGTTGCCGGTGATCGAGCAGAGCGCGATCAGGCAGCGGGCGTTGTCGGTTCCGGTGGTGTGCTGGGAGATGCCCATGCCCCAGTAGATGACCCCGGCGCCCGCCTCGCCCCATTCCCGCGCGACCGCGCGGATCAGGTCCGCGTCCACGCCGGTGATCTGCGCCGCCCGTTCCGGCGGGTAGTCGGCGACCGTGCGGGCCAGTTCGTCGTAGTTGGACACGCGCTCGGCGATGAACTCGCGGTCGATCAGGCCGAGCCGGATCACCTCGTGCATGATCGCGTTGTAGAACGCCACGTCGGTGCCGGGCTTGACCTGGCAGTAGTAGTCGGCGTGCTCGGCGACCGTGCTGGCCCGGGGGTCCACGTAGACGATCTTCGTCCCGCGCCGGCGGGCTTGCTTGAAGAAAGAGCTCGCGACCGGGTGGTTCGCGGTCGGGTTGGATCCGGTGATGATCACGACGTCGGCGTTCGCGACGTCGCCGTACGTCGTCGACACCGCGCCGGAGCCGACACCTTCGAACAGGGCGGCGACCGACGAGGCGTGACACAGCCTGGTGCAGTGGTCGACGTTGTTCGTGTGGAACCCGGTGCGGATGAGCTTCTGGAAGAGGTAGGCCTCCTCGTTGGAGCACTTGGCCGAGCCGAACCCGGCGATCGCGCCCGGTCCGCCTTCCGCGTGGATCGCCATGAGGCGCTGCGCCACCAGATCCAGGGCCTCGTCCCACGTGGCCTCGCGGAAGTGCGGCATGACCTCGTCGTAGTCGACCAGGCCGCCCGGCTTTCGCCGGCCGTCGCGGCCCTTCTTGCCGCCGCTGCGCCCGCCGCCACCGCCCGTGCGGCCCCGGTCGTTGAAGGCGTCGCCGCGCACGTCGGCCGACAGCGGCCCCTTGGGGTAGGAGGAGTCCTTGCGGATCAACGGAACCGTGATCCGCTGCGGTGAAGCGGCGTAGTCCCAGCCGTAGCGGCCCTTGACGCACAGGCGGCTCTTCGACCCGGGCTGGTCGCGGCCTTCGGCGAACGCGATGGCGCCCCGTTCGCGGTCGACGTAGTAGGTCAGCGCGCAGCCGACGCCGCAGTAGGGGCAGACGCTGTCGACCGCGTCCAGCTGCTCGCGCGGCTGGATCGGGATGAGGTTGATCGGCTTGTTCGTCAGCGCGCCCGTCGGGCACGCCTGCACGCACTCGCCGCACGTGACGCACGAACTCGAGCCCATCGGGTCGTCGAAGTCGAACGCGATCTTCGTCGAGTAACCCTTGCCGGACCGGCCGATCACGTCGTTGCCCTGGATGTCGTCGCACGCGCGGACGCAGCGGTCGCACAGGATGCACGCGTCGTGGTTGACGTCGATGACCGGGTTGGAGCCGTCGTGCCCGCGCCCGGAGCCGCAGGGCAGCTCGGTCGTCTCCCTGGCCACGTCGAACCGGTCCGCGAGCTCCAGCAGCAGGTTGTCGCCGGTGGTGGTCTGCTTCGGGTCCTCGGCGCGCTCGGGCTGGTCCGACAGGAGAAGCTCGGTGAGCGTCGCGCGGTTGCGCTCCAGCTCGGGGGTGTTGGTCTTGACTTCCATGCCGTCGTCACACGGGCGCACGCACGCCGCGGCAAAAACGCGGCCGCCGGTGTCGACCACGCACATCCGGCAGACGCCGACGGGGTCGTAGCGCTCGTTGTGGCACAGCACGGGAATGTCGACGCCCGCTTGTTTCGCGGCGTCGTAGATGCTCGTTCCCTCGGGCACGGTCACCGCTCGGCCGTCGATGGTGGCGGTCACGGTGCGCACCGCGGTGCTCGGCTCTTCGACTGCTGTCATCACTGACCTCCGTCGCGGGAGAGCGCATGTTGCATACAACATACGCCGTACCGTCAGGCGTCGAGGAGGAGTTCCGGGAGATCGCCTGCGCGCACCCGTCCTTCCTCATCGAGCCCACGGGCAACGTAATAATTGTCAACCATCGTCCGCAACCGCTCAACGGTCAGAGCTGCCGTGCGGCCCGACGCCAGCTCCAGCGGGGTGGTCAGCAGGCGGGCCGGCAGCGTGTCGTCGGCCGCAGTGGCGCCTTCGCGCTGGTTGAACGCGCGCTTGGCTCGCACGATCCGCCGCGCCGTCGCCTGGAGTTCGTCCGCGTCGACGGCCCAGCCGGTGACCAGCGACAGCAGCCGCGCCCACTCGGTGAACGGGTCCTCGAACACCCCGCGCAGGAACTTGCACAGGATCATCGAGTCCATCACCGCGGCGCGGTCCTCGGTGCCGACGGCCGCGGTCACGTGCGCGGCACCGCCGTCGAAGCGGTTCACCGCGCCGGAGAGGTCGGCTTCGTAGGCGCCGGACCGGTTGTGGTCGGCGCCGCGGGCGTTCACGGCCAGCCCCAGCGCCATCGACTGCAGGCTGCGCGGTTCGTAACCCGGCAGCTCCAAGCCCTTGACCTGCGGGGCGAAGTCGATCGAGCCGTGCCCGACGACACCCGCCGCGTGGCGGGAGCCCTGGGCCAGCAGCTCGCCGAGCCCGGGGGAGCGGGCGCCGATCGCGTCGAGGGCCCGCAGCAGCGCGCCGCCGTCGCCGAAGCGCAGCCAGGGTTCGTCGAGCAGGCCGCGTTCGGCGCACTCCATCGCCCACGCGATCGTGCCGCCGGCCGAGATCGTGTCCAGGCCGAGTTCGTCGCACTTGGCACTGGCCGCGAACACGTCGTCGGGGTCGGACACGCCGCACAGCGGGCCGAGGGCGAAGACGTTCTCGTACTCCATCCGCTGGCTGCCGCCGCCCTTGCGGGAGTAGATGTGCTCGCAGCCGATGGAACAGGAGGCGCAGCTGTTGCGGGCCACGCCGCGCAGTTCGTGCAGCTCCTCGGCGGCCAGCTGCGGTGCGCCGTCGAACGTCGCCGCGGTGAAGTTGCGCGTCGGCAGCGTGCTGACCGCGTTGAACGCCAGCAGGTTCGCGAGCGTGCCGAGTTCCCGGTACTTGGCCGTGGCCGGGCCGAAACTGCGCCGCCGCAGGTCTTTCGCCGCGGCCAGGACGCCGGCCTGATCCGCCACCGCGACTTTCGTCGCCGAGCGGACGAGCACGGCCTTGATGTTCTTGGCGCCCAGGACCGCGCCGAGGCCACCGCGGCCGGCGTGGCGGCCGTCGTGGCTGATCGTCGCGTAGCGCACCTGGCGTTCGCCGGCCGGGCCGATGGCCGCGGTGCGCCAGCCGCGGCCGAACCGGTTCCGGGCCTGCGTTTCGGTTTCCGCGGCGGGCAGGCCGGCCAGCTCCGGAGCCGGTTCGAGCCGGACCCCGTCGCCGTCGACGAGCAGCACGGACAGCTGCGCGGCGCGGCCGCGGATGACGATCGCGTCGTGCCCGGTCAGCTTCCCGGCGATGGCGAACTGGCTCGACGCCAGCGCGTCGGTGAGCAGCCCCGTCAACGGGGATTTCGCCACCACGGCGAATTTCGCGCTCGTGGTCAGCGGCGTGCCGACGAGGGAGGAGAAGACGAACGCCAGTGGCGCTTGCGGTGCCAGGGGATCGATCCGCGGCGGGGCCAAGCGGTGCAGCAGCCACGTACCCAGGCCGACTCCGCCGAGGTAGGCGCGCAGGACGGGCTCGGGCAGCTCGAACGGAACGCCCGTCGCCTCGCCCGTGCCGTTGTCCACGTCGACGACCAGCGCCCGGCCGAAGAACCCGCCTGGTGCCATACGACGACTGTAGGCCGGTTCAGCCGCCCGCGTCCGCTGAAAGGAAGGCCACGACGTCGCCGGTTGCGAGCGGCAGCAACGGATCGCGGGTGACCTGGTCGCCGTTGACCGCTGCGACGATGTGCCGGTCCAGCTCCAGACCCGCGAGCCCGGCGGCTTCGCCCAGCGTCGCGGCGCGGCCGGTGCGGGGCCGGTGCCCGTCCTTGCCCGCCAGCGCGCCGAACCGTTCGACGGTGATTTCCGGCGCCGCGCGGTCGCGGGCTTTCTCGTAGTCCTCGGGGGTGTTGACGTTGACCACGGACTCCAGCTCGGGATCGCACCGCGCCAGTGCGCTGTCCGCCAGCAGTTGCGCGTCGTCGAGCTGTTCGACGGTGCAGTGCTTGAACAACATGCCCGGCCGCAGGTCGCCCTCACCGATGAGTTTCGTGATCAGCGCGGACAGCGACGTCCGGTACGCGGCGGCGAGCGGCTGCCGGAACCCGCGCGCGACCGGCAGCACCATGTCGGCTCCGGTGTCCGCCATGCCCCGCAGCACGCGCCGCACGAAAGCGGGGTGCAGGAACGGCAGGTCCGTCGAGCAGACGAACGCGACCTCGGCCCGGTCGGCCACCGCGGCCAGACCGGCCGCCACGCCCTGCATCGGGCCGAGCCCCTCGACCGGGTCCTCGGTGACGGTCACGCCCGCGGGCAGGTCCGGCAGCCGCTGCCCCGGCGCTGCGACGACCACCACCGGACCGTCGAGCGCGCGGCCGACGACCGCGCACGTGCGGTAGAGGAAGGTCGAGCCGTGCCACTCCAGCTCGGCCTTCGCCCGGCCCATCCGGGACGAGCGGCCACCCGCGAGGACGACACCAGCGTCAGTCATTCTTCGGAGGATAGCGGCGGTCGGGGCGTCGTAGGCTGGGCGCCGGGTGCCGATACGAGAGGGGCCGCGCCGTGGCCAAGCTGATCTACTCGGCGATCTGCTCGCTGGACGGGTACACCGCGGACGAGCGCGGCGACTTCGACTGGGCGGCTCCCGGTGAAGAGGTGTTCGCCGCCGTCAACGACCTCCAGCGCACGGTCGGCACCTACCTGTACGGGCGCCGGATGTACGAGATGATGCTCTACTGGGAAACCGCCGGGGACGATTCCCCGGTAACCCGGGACTTCGCACGGCTGTGGCGGGCGGCCGACAAGATCGTGTACTCGCGAACGCTCGACGCGCCGTCGAGCGCGCGGACCCGGATCGAGCGCACCTTCGACCCCGGCGCCGTCCGCGCGCTGAAAGCTTCCGCGCCGCGCGACCTCACGATCGCCGGCGCCGATCTGGCCGGTGTGGCGGCCGCCGCGGGCCTCGTCGACGAGTACCACCTGTTCCTCGTCCCCGTCCTCATCGGCGGCGGGCACCGCGCCCTGGCCGACGGCGTCCGCCGCCCGCTCGAACTCCTGGACGAGCACCGGTTCCCGGGCGGTTTCGTCCGGCTCCGCTACCGCGTGACCGCCTGAGAATTCGGTCAGGGCCCGGCAAAATCCCGGCCAACTCGGCGCCCCGCGGCGGGGCAGGCTCGGGGCATGACTGTCCCCGCTCGCGTCGTGCGCGGCCTGCGGCTGGTGCGCCCGGCCGTGCGGAGGCGGCCCGCGGTGCGGATCTGCGACCGGATCGAGGCGGTCGTCCTCCTCGTGCTGGGTGTGCTGCTGCTCGGGTCGGTGCCGGTGTGCTGGGGAGTAGGGGCGGCGGTGTTCGCCGCGGGCCGGGCGGCGGACACGCGGCTCGGCGTGCGGTACGAGGTCACGGCGAAGCTGTTCCCCGCCGACCTGCCGGCCCACGGGAAGCCGCCGGTGGTGCGCGACGTCCACGCCACGTGGACCGCTCCGGACGGCGCTGCGCGCAGCGGACTGGTGACGGTCGAGCTGAGCCCGGGCGCGCCGGCGATCACGCAGATCTGGGTGGACCGCGCCGGGCTGGAGGCGGACGCGCCGCGCTCCGCCGGTGATCTGGTGTTCGTCGGGGTGATGTACGGCGCCGCGGCGGAGTCCGGGTGCCTCGCGGCGGCGGCACTCGCCTACGCCATCGCCCGGGCGCTGCTGGACCGCAGCCGCGCGCGGGGGTGGGAGAGCGCGTGGCGGCGCCTGTCCGGAAGCGTGCCCGGGGTCGCGTGACGCGTAAATCGACAACGGTGTAGAAATACTACATACTTGTCGAAGCTTTGGCCTTCGGGGAAGGCGGTCTCCTGCATGAATCCGTTGAGCGCGACGTCGTGGCTGTCGAGCCTCGGGACCGCGGGGGTGTTCCTCGTGCTGTTCGCGGAAACCGGGCTGCTGATCGGGTTCTTCCTCCCGGGTGACTCGCTGCTGTTCACCGCGGGGCTGTTCTGCACGACCAGCGCCACGGCCGCCGTGCACCTGTCACTGCCGCTCGTGCTCGTCGCCGCCGTCGCCGGCGCGCTGCTGGGGGCGCAGACCGGGTTCGTGCTGGGCCGCCGCGGCGGCCGGGCGCTGCTGGCGCGGACGGGCAACGCGCACCTGCACCGCGGGATCGCCCGGGCCGAGGAGCTGTTCACGCGCTACGGCCACGCGAAGGCGATCGTCCTCGCTCGGTTCATCCCGGTCGTGCGCACGGTGCTGAACCCGCTCGCGGGCATCCTGGACGTGCCCACGCGCACGTTCACGCTGTGGCAGGTGCTTGGCGGGCTGCTGTGGTCCGTGGGCGTGACCCTCGCCGGATACCTCCTCGGTGCCGGCGTGCCGGGGATCGACCAGTACCTGCTGCCGATCGTCGCGCTCGTGGTGGTCGTTTCGCTCATCCCGCTCGCGCTCGAGCTGAGGCGCAGCAGGAAGAGCTGAGCTAGCGGCCGCGCTTGGCCGCGCGCAGGCGTTCTTCCCGCAGGGCAACGACTTCGGGCAGCGGCAACGCGCTGGGCGGCGAGCCGAGTGCCCACCCCAGCAGGAGGTCCGCCAGCGCCGGATTGCGCGCGAGGACGGGGCCGTGCAGGTAGGTCGCGAGCACGCGCCCGGTGACGGCGCCCTCGGTGCCGTCACCGTTTCCGACGCCGGCGCGCACCGGGCCCAAGGTGCGGCTGCCGGAGCCGACGCGGGTGCGGCCGAAGTGGTTCTCGAAGCCGGTCAGGGGTTCCAGGTCCGGCGTCGTGTCGACGACGACTTCGCCCACCGCGCGTCGCGGACCCGGGGTGGTGACCGCGTCGAGCAGGCCCAGCCCGGAGTGGGTCACGCCGTCGGAGGTGGTGAACTCGGTGCCGAGGACCTGGAAGCCCGCGCAGACGCCGAAGACGACGGCGCCGTGCGCCGCGGCGTGCTGCAGGCCGGGCTGGGCGCGCAAGTGGTTGACGGCCAGGGCCTGCGCGTCGTCCTCCCCGCCGCCGAGCAGGTACACGTCGAGGGCGGCCGGGACGGCGTCGCCGTGGCGGATGGCCACGACGGTGGCGGCGATCGCGCGCCACCGCAGGCGGCGCTCGAGGACCTGGGCGTTGCCGCCGTCGCTGTAGGTACCGAGGACGTCGGGCAGCACGAGGCCGATGCCGAGCGTGGAGTCAGGCATCGCCGAGCTGCTGCCGGGCGTCGCGGAAGGCGGTGTAGTTGGCGACGAGCTCGACGGGTCCGGGCGGCAGTGCCGCGACGGCGGCGAGCGGGCGGCGGCAGAGCGTGTGCCGCACCTCGGCGTAGGTGAGGCGCACGGCCACGTCGGTTGCTCGCTCACCGGCCGCGACGACCGGCCGCCCGCGCAGCTGCTCGAACGGCACGTCCCACAGCCAGGAGGTGTCGCGTCCGTCGGCCTCGCCGCTGTTGACCGCGATCGCCACCGGCGTGCGCGGATCGAGCAGCGGCAGGGTTTCCCGCCAGCCCGCGGGGTTTTTCGCCAGCAGTACGCGCACCGCACGGCCGTCGTGATCGGCGCGCCGGTAACGGCCCGCGACGTCCGCGATCGCGCGCAGCTGCGCGACGGCCACGTGCGGGGACACGCCGAGCCGCTCGGCGGTGGCGACCGCGACGGCCGCGTTCGCGGCGTTCGCGCGGCCCGGCAGGCGCAGCTCGAGGGTGAGCGCCGTGCCGCCCGCGGTGGCCAGGGTGTCGTCCTGCAGCGTCCACAGTGGATCCGGCCGGGTGAGCCCGCACCCGCAGCACCAGCCGTCCGGGGTGTGGAGCACGGCCTGGCCGCAGCGGGCGCACGCGAGCGCGTCGGCGTGCCACCGCTGTCCGGCGCTGACCCACAGCGGCCGCGCCGACGCGAGCGCGGCCGAGGTGACCAGCGGATCGTCGCAGTTGGCGACCACCGTCGTGTCCGGCAGGGCCGCGGCGATCGCGCGGAACTCGCGTTCGATCGTGCGCACCTCGCCCACGCGGTCGAGTTGATCGCGGCTGAGGTTGAGCAGCACCAAGCACGTCGGCCGGATCTGCGCCGCGACGCCCGGCAGGTACGTCTCATCCACCTCGAGCACCGCGACCGGTGCCTCGGGTCTGGCCACGAGAGCGGCGACCACACCGTCGGGCATGTTCGCGCCGTCGCCGTTGCCGGCGACCTCACCCAGCGTCTGCAGGATCCGGCTGAGCATCAGTGCGGTGGTGGTCTTGCCGTTGGTGCCGGTCACGAGCACCACCGTGCGATCGCGCGTGAGCCGGGGCAGCACGCCCGGATCCAGCCGCAGCGCGATCCGCCCGCCGATGACCCCACCGGACCCCAGCCCGAGCCGGCGCGACACCGCCGCGGCGCACCGCGCGGCCGCGACGGCCAGCCGCGTGCGCGGTGGCAGCCTTCGCCGCGCCGGCGACACCGGCGTCCGCGCCTCGAGAACGGCCGGCGGACTGGGGCTCGCCACAGGATCTCCTTCACGTACCGGGGGAACCGGGCTCACCCTGGTCGGGACCTGCTGTGAGGACGCTGAGAACGTGGTGTCCGCCGCACACGAGATCCACTGTGGACACGGTTAGGGGGAAGCAAGAACCGGAGGTCATCGGGCGGAAGGCGTGGGCGCGCCGGTGCGGAATTCGCTGTACACGGTGAGGAGCCCGGCGGCGGTGTCCCGGCCGGACCCGGCGGCGTGGCGTCGGGCTTCGGTGCGGTGGTCGCCGCCGAGGAGGGCGCGGGCGCGGTGGCCGCCGGGGAAGAAGGCGGGCGGCGGTGGTTTCGGCTGCGAGCACAGGTAGGCCGCCGGCGGGTGCTGGTGGGGGTGGTGAGGCGGTGGCCGTCAATCTCGGCGGCGAGGCGGCCGAGGTGGAGGGCGACGGCGTAGCCGGTGGTGTGGGGGTGGCACCGGGCGAGGCCGACGCTGCGGGGCCGCCGCTGCCACGGGGAAATTCTCGCGTTCCGAGCGGCCGAAGCAGTCGGGAGGAATGGTCCGGCGGTGCTCAGGTTGCTTGTTTTGCCGGTTTTCGGCTTGCCGACAAATAGCGAACTGAAAACCTCCGGCTAACCTTCGAAGCGGTATCGTGCGGCGCTCTTTCCCGGCTGTGCACCAAAAGCCAGTTCACACGATGTTCTCTTTCACGTTTCCCTTCGTCCGTCTCGACGGCTTGGAATACCCCGGGCGCCGCCGACTTCGGCGGCGCAATGGCCAGGAGGAAGATTCGTGTCGAGAAACCGCACTCCGTTGTTCGCCTTGCTCGCCGCTGCGGGATTGTTCGCCGCCGCCGCGCCGGCTGCCGCGGCCCAGCCGGCGCCGGGCGGGCAGCAGCACGTCCTGCTCGTCTCCGTCGACGGCATGCACCAGTCGGACCTCGCCTGGTACACCACGACCCACCCGAACTCGGCGCTGGCGCAGCTCGTCGCGCACGGCACGCAGTACACGCACGCGAGCACCCCGGTGCCGTCGGACTCGTTCCCGGGCATGGTCGCCCAGCTCACCGGCGGCAACCCGGCGACGACCGGCGTGTACTACGACGCCACGTACAACCACGCGCTGCTGCCGGCCGGCACCACGAACTGCGCCGGCGCGAAGCCGGGTGCGGCGGTCGACTACACCGAGGACCTCGACCACGACCAGAACGCGCTCGACGCCGGCCAGGGCGTGGCGAACCTGGCCAACGGGGTCCTGGCCATGACCGGGAACCCCCGGACGCTCATCGATCCGGCGAAGCTGCCCGTCGACCCGAAGACCTGCGAACCCGTGTACCCGCACCAGTACCTGCGGGTCAACACGGTGTTCGAAGTGGCCCGCCAGGCCGGGCTGCGCACCGCGTGGTCGGACAAGCACCCCGCGTACGAACTGCTGAACGGCCCGTCGGGCACCGGCGTGCAGGACCTGTTCACGCCCGAGATCAACAGTCAGGTGCCGGGCGCGCCGGCCGGCACGGACTGGACCGCCGACAACGCCGACACCCAGCGCTACGACGCCTACAAGGCCCGCGCGGTGCTCAACGAGATCGACGGCTACGACCACAGCGGCACCACGAACGTCGGCACCCCCGCGGTGTTCGGGCTGAACTTCCAGTCGGTCTCCACCGCGCAGAAGCTGCCCGTGTCCGGCGGGCAGGCCGGTGGTTACCTCGCCGGTGGCGCACCGGGTCCCGTCGTGCGCTCGGCGCTCGACTTCGTCGACAGCCAGCTCGGCGCGTTCACCGCCGAGCTCGAGCGGCGCCACCTCGACCGGAGCACGACCATCGTCCTGTCCGCCAAGCACGGCCAGTCGCCCATCGATTCAGCCACGCTCACGCGCATCGACGACGGCCCGCTGCTCGACGGGCTCAACGCTGCGTGGCGCGCCGCCCACCCGGGCGCGCCCGACCTCGTCGTCCAGTCCACCGACGACGACGCGATGCTGCTGTGGCTCTCCGACCGCTCGCCCGCGGCGACGACGTTCGCGAAGAACTACCTGTTCGCCCAGTCCGGCACCGGCAACGGCGTCACCGGCGCGCCGAAGCCGTTCGTCCACTCCGGACTCGCGACCGTCCACGCGGGAGCCGACGCGGCGCGCTACTTCGGCGTGCGGCCGGGTGACGACCGGGTGCCCGACCTCGTCAGCCTGACGGTGCCCGGCGTCGTCTACACCGGCGGGCACTCGAAGATCGCCGAACACGGCGGCGCGGCGGCGGACGACCGCGCCGTCCCGCTGGTGGTCGGCGGCGCCGGTGCCGGCCGGGTGATCGGGGCTCCGGTGGAGACGACGCAGATCGCCCCGACGATCCTGCGGCTGCTGGACCTCGACCCGCGGTCGCTCGCCGCCGTGCGCGCCGAGGGAACCGCCGTGCTCCCCGGGGTCGGCCAGGGCTGAGCCGGCCGGTCCTCGCCCCGGAAATCGCCGGGGCGAGGACCAATCCGGCGAACCGGACCCGCTCGTACCCGGAAGACAGTGTCATCTACACATCTGTAGATTTACTACGTGCCTGTAGATCTTCTGGAAGGCGAGCGCATGGAGCCTGTGGTGATCGTGTCCGCCCGGATCGGGGCGGGGCACGACGGTGCGGCGAAGGAACTGGCCCGGCGGCTGGGGGAGCGCGGCAGCACCACCGAGGTCGTCGACTTCCTGGACCTGCTCCCCGGCTCGCTCGGCCGCCTGTTGTGCGGCGTCTACCACCGGCAGCTGCAGGTCGCGCCGCGCAGCTGGGACTGGCTGCTCGGCGCGCTCGGCTCGCCCGCGCCGGCGGCGGTGGCGCACCGGTTCGCCGGGCTGGCGGCGCCGAAGCTGGCCGACGCCGTCGCCGGCGCCCGGCTGGTCGTGTCGACCTACCCGCTGGCGACGCTCGCGGCCGCGCGGCTCAAGGCTCGCGGGCGTCTCGAGGCCGAGCTGGTCGCGTACCTCACCGATCCGTCGGTGCACCGGTTGTGCATCAGCCGCTGGGCCGATCTCACCGTGGCGCCCAACGAGATCGCGGCCGCCCAGGCCCGGACCCTCGGTGCTGTCCGCACCACCGTCGTCGAACCGCCCGTCGCGCCCGAGTTCCGGCCCGTCGGCGGAGTGGCGGAACGCGCACGGCTGCGGCTGGCGCACGGGTTGCCCGCGGAGCGGGCGCTGGCGCTGGTCGTCTCGGGGTCGTGGGGTGTCGGCGAAGTCGAGCGCACGGTGGCCGATCTGCGGGCGGACGGCACGGCCGAGCCGGTGGTCGTGTGCGGCCGCAACGACGCGCTGCGGCAGCGGCTGGCGGAGACCGTGCCGCACGTGTTCGGCTGGGTGGACGACATGGCCGATCTCATCCGGGCGTGCGACGTCGTGGTCCAGAACGCGGGCGGGCTCACGACGTCGGAGGCGCTCGCGAGCGGGGTGCCGGTGCTGACGTACCGGTGCCTGCCCGGCCACGGGCGGGCCAACGCTGCGGTGCTCGACGAGGCGGGCACGGTGCCGTGGGTGCGCTCGCCGGACGAGCTCGGCGCGGCGCTGCGCGCGGCGTTGGCGCCGGTGCCTCGCCCGGCGCTGCCGGTGGAGGTGGCCGGGTGATCCGGGCCGCGGCGGCCGGCGCGGTCGCGGTGCACGTGGCGCCGGCGGCGCTGTTCCTGCCGCCGGTGCGCACGGTGCTGGCGCCCGCGTTGTCCGGTGTCGGCGATCCGGGCCACGTCGCCCTCACCTTCGACGACGGGCCGCACCCGCGGTCGACCCCGCGTTTCCTCGCGCTGCTGGCGCGGACCGGCACGCGGGCGACGTTCTTCGTGCTGGGCCGCGAACTCGCCCGGGCTCCGGAACTGGGCCGCGAGATCGTGGCGGCGGGGCACGAACTCGCGGTGCACGGCTGGGATCACCGGTGCTTCCTGCGGCGCCGGCCGTCCGCGCTCTACGACGACCTCGCGCGGACCGCGGACCTGATCGGCTCGGTCACCGGGGAACGGCCGCGCTGGCTGCGCGCGCCCTACGGCGTCTTCTCCGCCGGCTCCCTGTTCGCCGCGCGGCGCCTGGACCTGCGGCCGGTGCTGTGGACGGCGTGGGGCTTCGACTGGACCGCCCGGGCCACGCCACGGTCGGTCGCCGCGACCGTCCACAAGGGACTTCGCGGTGGTGGCACGATCCTGTTGCACGACTCCGACGTCGAAGCCGCCGTCGGGGCGTGGCGGTCAGCCCTGGGTGCACTCCCGGCGGTACTCGCGGACTGCGGTGAGCGTGGCCTGGCCGTGGGGCCGTTGCGTGAGCACGGGGTGGGCCGCGCACGTCGCCAGCTGGGCGGCCTCGATGTCGGCGTGCAGTGTGAACGCCGCTTGGGCGCCGACGCCCGCCGCGGCGCCGCACACGCCGAACACCACCGCGACGGCGACCGCGGTCAGGCCGCGCAGGCGATGCGGTGACGGGGCGTCGAGCAGCGCGCGAACGCGCTGCGGCACCGGGCCGCCCCCGGCGGCCAGCGCGTAGGACGGTTCGTGTTTGGTCGCCAGCGCCGCCTTCGCCACGGCCGTCGCGACCACGCGCCGGTCACCCACCCCGGCCGCGGCGGCTTCGTCGGCCCAGCGCTCCATCGCGAACTGCGCGGCCGTCGTGAGTGGACGGACGAACGGGTTGAGCGCGGCGGCGAGGACACCCAGGCTCGCGTAGACCGGGTGGCGCAGCCGGAGGTGGGCGCGTTCGTGGTGCAGCAGCGCGACCCGTTCGCCGGCCGAAAGCGCCGCCAGCATCCCGGTGGACACGGCGATGCGCCCGCCGCGGCCGGCGATCGCGAACGCCACCGGCTCCGCGCCGGGCAGCACCACGACGCCGTTCTCGCGGGAGTGCTGGTCCAGTTCGGAGTGCACCCGCCGGTACCACCGCCACTGCGCGCGGACGGCGTGCCCGAGGCCGAAGGCCGCGCCCGCCAGCAGCACACCGCACCCGATCGCGAACGGCACGTCCACGCTCGCTTGAGCGCTGAACGCGGCGGGGGAGAACTCACCGAGTTCGGCCACCTCGGGGACGAGCGAGAGGCCCGTGGCAGTGCCCAGCGCCAGCGCGCACGTACTGCCCGCGGCGAACACGACGGCCAGGACCGTCAGCAGCCGCGTCGCGCTCTGCGGCGCGAGCCGCGGCGCGAGCCAGCGGGCCACCGGCCACGAGACCAGCGGCAGGAGCAGGGGGAGGACCAGGCCGAGGAGCATCGGTCACCGGTTTCCGCGGTCGCTCTGCAGCAGCTGCAGCAGCGCCTGCTCGTCGCCGGGCGGCAGGTTCGAGACGAACCGGGCCAGCACGCTCTCGCGGTTGTCCTCGTTGTCCAGCACCGCGCGCATGCGCCGCGCCGCGAGGCCGGCCGGGTCGTCGACGGGCCGGTAGGCGAACATGCGGCCCTGCTTCTCCCGCGTGAGCACGCCCTTCTCGTGGAGCCGTGACAGGATCGTCACGACCGTGGTGTACGCGAGCGCGTCGTCGCCGAGCCGCTCGCGCACGTCGGCCGCGGTCGCGGGCTCGTCGCGCTGCCACAGCACGGCCAGCACCTCGGCCTCCAGCTCACCCCGTCCTCTGCGCATGCTGCGAATCTACACTGTTGTCGTAGTTCGCGGTGCGCTCGCCGGCGGGGTGCGCACCGTCAGCCCGCTGCCGCCGACGTAGATCGGAGTGCCCGCGCGGTCGGTGCCGGGACCGGAGCGCCGTGGCCGGCCACAACCGGTCGCTCGTGCGGACGCAATTGTCCTCGGGCACGAAAGACCCGGGCGGACCCGGCCCGGCGGCGATTCCGGCGAAAGCATTCTGCGCACCCGGAAAAACGCACGTCGGCAACCGGGAAAACGCGTTCCCGGGGCGATTTCCCGCCGTGACGGGTAAGAGGACGATCGGCTCGGGTTAGCGGCGGGCAAAATGATCGCGGGCCGTTCGGGAACCGCGAGAGCCGGATATTCTCGGGGCCATGGCCCGAGTCCTCCTCGTCGAAGACGACCGCACCATCGGTGAGGTCCTGCGCACGAGCCTGGCCCGGCACGGGCACGACGTCGCGTGGCACACCCGCGGCCGCACGGCCGTGGACGACGCCGCTCGGCAGGCGTGCGACCTGGTGCTGCTCGATCTCGGCCTGCCCGACCTGGACGGTGCCGAGGTGTGCCGCGCACTGCGCGGCGCGGTGCCCGCCTGCGTGATCGTGGTGCTGACCGCGCGCGGTGACGAGATGGACGTGGTCGTCGGGCTCGAAGCGGGTGCCGACGACTACCTCGTGAAGCCGGTGCCGCTGGGAGAACTGCACGCGCGCCTGCGCGCACACCTGCGCCGGCATTCGACCGGCCGCGGCCCGGCCGAGATCGCGCTCGGGCGGCTGTGCATCGACGCGGCCGCGCGCCGCGTCACCGTGGACGGGATCGAGTTCCCCTTGCGCGCCAAGGAGTTCGAGCTCCTACTGCGGCTGGCGCAGGAACCCGGCAAGGCGGTGAGCCGGGAGACGCTGATGGCCGACGTGTGGGACGCGCGCTGGTTCGGCTCGACCAAAACGCTCGACGTCCACATCACCACGCTGCGGCGCAAGCTGGCCGACGCGGGCGGCGCGGGTCCGATGCCGGAGATCTTCACCCTGCGCCGGCACGGCTACCGCCTCGAGGCCCCGGGCGGATGAGCGGGTGCGCCGCCGCATCGTCCTGACCACGGTGCTCGCCGCGCTCGTCGCGATCGGGCTCTTCGGCGTCCCCGCTCTGCTGTCGGCCTACCTGGTGGCGCGCCGCCACGCGCGGCGGCTGGCGCGTCCGCTCGAACGGCTCTCCGCGACCGCCCGCGAGCTGGGCGACGGCGACTTCGGCATCCGCGCCTGCCGCGCCGGGATCGCGGAGATCGACTCGGTCGGGGAGTTCCTTGACTCCACGGGCGAGCGGCTTGACGACCTGCTCCGCCACGAGGCGGGCACGGTCACCGTCACCGTGCGCGACGCCGGCGACGTGCTGGCCGTCGACATCGCCGGCGAAGGCGAGGGTATCCGCGCCGGTGCCGACGTGTTCGACCGCCGCTCACCCGGCGCCCGCGGCACGGGGATCGGCCTCGCCCTCGCGCGCCCGCTCGCGGAAGCCGCAGGCGGGCGGCTGCGCCTGACCCGGCCGGTTTCACGCTCCTGCTTACTACTACGTTCGTGTAGAATTTCGGTGCGGGGGTAGCCGACGGAACCGGGAGGGAACCATGGCCGCAGAAGAACCCACAGCACCGGAGCCCGGCGGCCTCCGCTGTTCCGACGCCGAGCGCGACG
Source organism: Amycolatopsis sp. NPDC051903 (assembly GCF_044452505.1). Classification (NCBI taxonomy): domain Bacteria; kingdom Bacillati; phylum Actinomycetota; class Actinomycetes; order Pseudonocardiales; family Pseudonocardiaceae; genus Amycolatopsis; species Amycolatopsis sp. NPDC051903. Next base: position 142,659 of record NZ_JBITBT010000021.1, read on the forward strand.
CCGCGGCCGCCGCGCTGCAGACGGCCGCCGGCGAGGGCCGCCTGTCGCTCGCCGAAGTCGAAGACCGCACCGCGACGATCTACTCCGCCCGGTACCGTCACGAACTCGACGAGGTGCTCGCCGACCTGCCACGGGCCGCGCCGTCGGTGCCCGGCTGGGGTCCCGTCCTCGCCCTGGCGGCTCAGCAGTTCGCCGCCGACGTCGTGACCCTGACCGGCCGCGGCGGCCCGGCCGCCGCCCGCCGGCGTGCCGCCCTCATCGCGGCCACCGTGTTCGCCTTCGCGGTCCTGTTGCTGCTCGCGGCCCACGGCATCGGCGACGGGCCGCACCACGGGTTCGGCCACCACTGACCCGGCGAACCGGCGTCGACAACGGACAGACAGCGGCCGGCGTTCCGCTACCCGCGACGGCGGCTTCTCGCACGCGAGTGCGGAAGCCTGTCTCAGGGCCGGTGCGCGGGCCGTGCTCGTCGGCCGGTCAGGTCAGCATGTGCATGCCGCCGAAGAAGGCGACGGCGACCACGCCCGCGCCGAAGCCGAAGAGCAGGGCCGCGGTGAGGCCGGGGCGCAGGCGGATGCCCGCGTAGGCCAGACCCAGCGTGAGGATCAGCCAGGAGCCGATCAGCGCCACGCCGCTCATCATGGACTCCGCGAACACGGCCATGACCCGGGCCCCGGCCGCGACGAACAGGGCGAACCCCGCCGCCGTGGCCGGGATGGCCCAGGCTTTGCGGGCCGGGTGCGGTGCGGGCGCGGATTCCTGCGGGCTCTGCATCACGTCGCTCCTCGCGTCGATGTCCACTGTGTTCAGTGTGCCGCGCGTCACCGCGAAGATCCCTTACCGTCGGCTAACGGCCGTCAGCCCGCTTCGTGGCTACGGACGTAGCGCACCATGCCGATCACGTCCTCGGGCACGAGGCGGCCGATGGCGCCGCTCGAGTACACGCTTACGAGCACCTTGCCCCGGGGGTCGAGGACGAAACCCGTGGATTGGACGTAGAGCGGGTCCTCGTTGACGAAGGCTCCCGTCGCTTCCCGCAGCGCGTGGGCGTCGGCGCTGTGCCCGACCGGGAAGGCGAGCTTGTGCTTGTCCACGGTTTCCTTCGTGGTCGCCTCGTCGTCGACCGACAGGGCGAGGACCTTGATGTCCAGCTCCGCCAAGGTGTCCGCGGCGCGCTGGAACGCGCGCAGCTGCGCGTTGCAGTACGGGCACCAGCTGCCGCGGTAGAAGAGCACGACCCCGTAGTGCCCGGCGAGTTCGGCGGGCACGTCGTGGACAACGCTGTCGACCGTGGTCAGCGACAGCGCGGGGAAGGTGTCCCCGGGGTGGAGCAAGGGCATGACGGTTTCCTTTCGTGAGGGGATTTCCGAGGTGGTTCAGGTGGCGGGCAGGAGGTCGTCGGCGACGTCCCAGATCTCGCCGGTGCCCGATCCGGGCAGCCGGGCCAGCAACGCGGCCGCCGAGGCCTCGGGGGTGATGAGCCGGCCGCTGCGGTAGGCGTCGGTGAACCGGCGGTGCAGCTGCGGGACGTCGGCTTCGTCGCGGGTGCGGACCCATTCCTGCATCGCCGTGTCGACCGAGCCCGGGCGGTAGACGTTGACCGTGACGCCGGTGCCCGCCGTCTCGGCCGCGAGGTTGAGGGTGTGCGCCTCGAGCGCTGCTTTGCCGGTCACGTAGGCGTTGCCGCCGACCATCCCGGCCGGGTTGGCGACGATCCCGCTGGAGACGGTGACGATCCGGCCCCAGCCGCGCTGCACCATCGCCGGCACCACGGCGAACGCGAGTGCCGCGGGCGCGATGACGTTGGTCGTCAGGTTCCGCGTCCACTCGCCGAGGTCGACGCGGGTGCTGGGCCCGAGCGGCCCCACCACCGCGGCGTTGCTGATCAGGACGTCCACCGGTCCGAAGGCATCCGCGATCGTGCGGAGGGCGTCCTCCCGTGCGGCGCTGTCGGTGACGTCGGCCGGCACGGCGAGTGCTTCACCGCCGGCCCGGCGGATCAGCTCGACGGTCTCGCCCACCTGAGCACTCGACCGGGCCAGCACTGCGACGCGCGCCCCGCCCCGGGCCAGGCCCACGGCGATCTCCCGTCCGATCCCCCTGCCCGAGCCGGTCACGAGTGCGGTCCTGCCGTCGAAGGGCACGCTTGCCTCCTGGTCGTTCGCCGAGCCGATCGCGAGAGGATCGGCTTCCCACCCATCTTTGTGTCGCCTCGGGCGCGCGTCTTACCCGTCGGCGGGGAAATTCTTCGGGGTAGCATCGGCGGCCGTGGATCACGAGTCGGCCGAGTGGGTGCGCGTGCTCTCGGCGGGCGCTCCCGGCCGGGACGAGGCCGTCGCGCTGTTGCACGCGAAGTTCCTCCGGATCGCCGGTGCCGAGGTCGCCCGGCGGGGCGCCCGGCGGGGGCTCGCGGGTACCGCGGCGGACGATCTCGTCCAGCAGGCGGCGACCGACGCGCTCGTGACGGTCCTCGCCAAGCTGAGCGAATTCCGCGGGGAGAGCCGGTTCACCAGCTGGGCCTACAAGTTCGTGGTGTTCGCGGTGTCGAACGGGCTCGCACACCACTTCCGCCGCACATCGCCCGACGGGTGGGAGATCGAGGACTGGTCGGCCTTCCCCGACCGGTTCGGCCTCAGCCCGGATCGGCACGCGGAGTGGCAGGACCTGGTGCTGGGCATCCGCAAGGCCGTGCACGAGGAACTCAGCGACCGCCAGCGCCGCGTCTTCACCGCCCTGGTGCTGGGCGGCGTCCCGCTCGACGCGCTCGGGCAAGAACTCGGCACGAACCGCAACGCGCTCTACAAGACGCTCTACGACGCCCGGCGCAAGATCCGGGCGAGGCTCGTCGCCGAGGGCCACCTGGACGACACCGGAGGGAGGCAGGCGTGAGTGACCTGAGCAGGGTGCTGCGGTTCCTCGACACCGATCCGCAGGACAGCGGGTGCGATGAAGCGATGGAGCTGCTCCACGTCTACGCCGAAGTGCTTGCACGCGACGAAGACGCCGCGCACCTGTACCCCCGCGTCGCGGCGCACCTGCGCGCCTGCGGTCCCTGCCGGGAAGACCTGCAGGGTCTGCTGGCGGCGATTCGCACCGACGTCGATCGGCACTGAGGACGGTCAGGGTTTCGTAAGCCCGATCGGCGGCCCGCCGGGCGGCAAGATCGCTAGGTTCGCGGACATGGCATTCCGGCGCACAGCACTCGGCCTCGCTCTCGTGGGCGCGGTGGTTCTTCCGTCCTGCACAGCGGAATCGGCGACCCCCCAGGCGCCCGCCGCCGTGGAGTTCCCCCGGGGATCGGCGGGTGCGGCCACCTGGGCGCCCTGGCCGTCGGCGTTGCACGACGCCCGGCACTCGGGCGCGGCGACCACCGCCGGACCGACCCGCGGCACCATCCGGTGGCGGCGCCGGCTCGAAGGCGCGGTCACCCCCGGACCCGTCGTCGGCGCCGACGGCACGATCTACGTCGCCTCCAACGGCGGTGTGCTGCACGCGCTCGACCCCGCCGACGGGCACGACCGGTGGACCTTCGACGCGAAGACCTCCATCGGGGGTGATCTGTCGATCTCGCCGCTGGTGCTCCCGAGCGGCACGATCCTCTTCCCGAACGCCGACGAGCTCATCGCGTTGTCCGCCACCGGAAAGCCATTGTGGACACAGACCTTCCCGGGTCGCGTCACCTCGCCTGCGTCGGCCGACGGAAGGCGCGTGTACGTGGGGACCGGCGACGGCACGGTGTCCGCGGTGGACACCTCCGCGGCCGGTGACCACCGGCTCGCGTGGAGCGTCGACACCGGAACCGCGTCCTACGGTTCGGTGGTCACCGACGGCCGCGGGCGCGTCTACACCACCGCCGACTCGTCGCTCGTGGCGATTGACGACCGCGGCGGTTCGGCCGGCGTGGCCTGGCGCGCCGATCCGCACGACGACCTCACCGAGGTGTCGGCCGGCCTCGCGCCGGACGGCACGGTGCTGCTGGGCACCAACGGCCACGACGAATGGGCCTACCACCCGGACGGGACACCGGCCTGGCACGCGCCTCGGGTGATCACGTACTCCTCGCCCGCGGTCACCGCGACCGGGCTCGCCTACGTGGCCGACCACAGTGGACAGGTGCACGTGTTCGACACCGGCACCGGGCGGGAGAAGACGCACTACGGCCCGATCGGCGCCCAGATCTGGAGCTCGACGGTCGTCGACCGCGACTACCGCGTGTACTTCGGCGGCCAGAACGGGCACGCCTACGGGTTCGACCGCGCCGGCGCGCAGCTGGTCGACGTCGACCTCGGCGGCAAGGCCGACAGCTACCCGGCCCTCACCGGCGGCGGGCTCCTGGTGATCGGCAGCCGCACCGGCTTCGTCACCGCCATCGGCTGACCTCGCGGGACTGCTCCCGAGCACGACGCCGGACACCATCCGCGCACTCCTTCGGTTTCCGGTTTCCAGCGTTCGCGTTCGCCCGGGCACCTCGCCTCGGGGGACTCCCCGGTCACCACCCCGACGCCCGCGCCCGGCGCGCGGCCGGGGTCCGGGCCGGGGCGTTCCCCGATGCGAAGGAACTGTCGGAACGGGCACGATCCGCCCGTAGCGCAACGACACGGGCAGAGGGCCGAATCATGGAGAGTGTTGAGAGAGCCGACCTGCTGGTCATCGGCTTCGGGAAGGGCGGCAAGGCCGTGGCGGGGACGATGGCCCGGCTCGGCAAGCGAGTCGTGGTGGTCGAGCAGTCGCCCGAGATGTACGGCGGCACCTGCCCCAACGTGGGGTGCGTGCCGACGAAGGCCCTGGTGCACCGCGCCGGCCACCGGCGGCCCACCGATCCGCCGCAGGAGTGGTACGAGCGCGCGGTGGGCGAGGTGCACGCGATCACCTCGCTGTTCCGCAAGGGCAACTTCGACGCGATGGACGGCCTGGACACCGCGTCGGTGCTCACCGGGCACGCCGAGTTCACCGGCGCGCACACCGTGCGGGTGGACACCGGCGGTGAGCACGTGACGATCGAAGCCGAGCACATCCTCATCAACACCGGGTCGGTTCCCGTCGTCCCGGACATCCCGGGCCTGCGCGCCAGCAGGCACCTGGTGACGAGCACCGACCTCATCCACCGCACGCAGCTGCCGGAGCGGCTGGCGATCGTCGGCGGCGGGTACCTCGGCATCGAGTTCGCCGCCATCTACCGGCGGTTCGGCTCGCAGGTCACCGTTTTCGAGACCGGTTCCCGGATCCTCGACCACGAGGACGACGACATCCAGGCCGCGGCCGAGAAGATCCTCGTCGACGAGGGCATCGAGATCGTCACCGGCGCGAACGTGACCCGGGTGCACGACGGCGACGGCGCGGCGACGATCGAGTACATGCACGACGGCCGCGAGCACACGCTTACCGCCGACGCGGTGCTGGCCGCCGCCGGCCGCCGGCCGGCGACCGAGGGCCTCGGGCTGGCCGCGGCCGGCGTCCGCACGACCGAGCAGGGAGCGGTCCAGGTCAACGAATACCTGCGGACCAGCCGGCAGCACATCTTCGCGCTCGGCGACGTGAACGGCGGGCCGCAGTTCACCTACGTCTCCCTCGACGACAGCCGGATCGTGCTCGACCAGCTGACCGGCTCGGGCGGTGTGCGCCGGACGACCGACCGCGTCGCCGTTCCGCGCACGCTGTTCATGACCCCGCCGCTGGCGAACGTCGGGCTCACCGAGACCGAGGCGCGCACGGCCGGGTACCGGATCAAGGTGGCGAGCCAGCCGGTCGCCGAGATCGTCGCGATGCCACGCGCCTACGTCGTTGACGAGACGCGCGGCGTGATGAAGTTCGTGATCGACCTGGACACCGACGAGATCCTCGGTGCCGCGCTGCTCACCGTCGACGCGCAGGAGCTCGTCAACGTCGTCGCGCAGGCGATGCGCCACGGCATCAAGGCCGAGGACCTGCGCACCGCGATCTACACGCACCCGTCGTCCACGGAGGCCTTCAACGACGTGATCGGCACCGTCGTCCGCAGCGACGACGAGTAGACCCGGACGGCACGAGAGCTCCGGCGCGCCCCGCTCGAAGGGGCGCGCCGGAGCTCTTTCGCGTTCCTCCCGTGTGGACGGTCCCCGGGTGGTCTCCCCAACGCGAACGCCACCGCCGCGCGGAGATGCTCTGAGCCGACAACCGGGAACTCCCCAGGGAGCAGGAATGAGCGCTGCCGGCCACCTGTTCTCCATGCAGACCAATGAGGTCAAGAACGTCATCATCCACTACACGCGCGGCGCGGACGGCGGCCTCACTGAGGTCGAGCGGATTCCCACCGGTGGCGCGGGTTCCGGCGTGTACAAGCCGGTCAGCGGCCAGGCCAGTGCCCCCAACGCCTTCGAGGCTGCGGGCAGCGTGATCCTCACCGCAGACAAGCGGCTCCTGTTCACCACCAACGGCGGCGACAACTCCGTGTCCAGCTTCGCGCTCGGCGCCGACGGCAAGCTGACGCTCGTGGACGTCAAGCGGACGGGCAACATCGTCGACGGACGCAGCGGCACGGCCAAATCGCTGGCCTTCTCGCCCACCACGAGCACGCTGTACGTGCTGCACTCCTTCGGCCCGGACCACGTCCGGCTCATGACGGTCGACCCCGACGGCAAGCTCACCGCCCGAGACGAGGGCTACACCGTGCAGCGCGCGCCGTTGCACGTCTACCGGCCGATCCACCTGGACCCGGGACGGCCCGGTCTGGCGTTCGTGTTCCTGCAGCAGCAGGGTGCCGGGCTCGTGCAGGGCGACCGGTACCGCGTGGGCGTCACCCGCGCGCCCGGCGCCGCCGTCCACCTGACCACGCAGGCGGCGACCAAGATCTTCTCCGCCCGCGACAACTTCGCCTCGCAGCTGGTGAACCTGTGCGTCGGCGCCGGTGCCGTGCTCGAGTACGTGCCCGACCCCGTCGTGCCCTTCCGCGGCTCCCGGCTCTTCCAGCCCACCTGCGTCACGGCGGACCCGGAGGCGACGGTCGTCCTGGGCGAGGTGCTCCTGCCGGGCCGGGTCGCCCACGACGAGGAGCACGTCTACGACCTCTTCTGGTCCGAGCTGCAGGTGGGCGATCCCACGGGCGCGGCCCTGTTCGCCGACACCCTCCGCCTGCGCCCGGACACCGGTGACCCGCGTTCGGCCGGTGTCCTCGGCGGGTTCGACGTCGTCGGCTCGCTCTCCGTGCTGTGCGGCGAGCCACGACCGTCCGAAGTGGTCGGACTCCTGCGCGAAGTGCCGGCGTCCTGCCCCGCGGTCCTCGCGGGGGTCACGGAGCTGCCGGCCGCCCGCGGGGTCGCGGTGCGCCTGCTGGGACACCCGTCGCGGGCGGTGACGGGGGCGCTGCACCTCGCCTGGGACCGGGTCCGTTCGGCGGTGCTGGGCGTGCCCGCGCCCGATCTGCGCAAGGGCTGAGCCGCCTCAGTCCGCGCACCCGGCGAGCACGAGGTGGAGCTCGGTCCGGGACGTGATGGCGAGTTTGGTGAACACCTTGTGCAGGTGGTATTCGACGGTGCGCGGGCTGATCGACAGCGCGGTCGCGATCTCCGGGTTGGACCGGCCGTCGCGCGCGAGCAGGGCGATGCGCAGCTCCTGGGGGGTGAGCTGGGAGCGGGTTTCGGGGACGCGCCGGCGCGCGCGCTCGCCGGTGGCGAGGAGCTCGCGGTGCGCGCGTTGCGCGAACGCGTCCGCGCCCATCGCGGTGAACGAGTCGTGCGCTGCGCGCAGTGTCCTGCGCGCATCGACGCGGCGGCCCTGCCGGCGCAGCCATTCGCCGTAGACCAGCTGCGCGCGGGCGACGTCGGTGGTGATCCTCGTGCGGCCCAGCCGGGCGATCGCCTCGGTGTAGAGGTCTTCGGCCGCCGGGCCGTGCTGGAGCAGGGCCCGGGAACGGGCGGCGGCGCCGAGCGCCCAGTCGCTGCCGCTCAGGACCGCGCGTTCGCAGAGCCGGTCGAGGGCGGCCGCCGCGGTGGGGTGATCGCCGGAGCGCGCCGCGCCTTCGACGAGCTCGACGAGGGACCAGCCTTGCCACTCCGGGGCGTCGCGATCCAGGACCTCGCGGGTCGCGGTGACGGCCTCGCCGTAGTCGCCGAAGGCGTTGGCCAGCACGGCTTTCGCGTATCGGGTCAGCGCCGCGGCCAGTCCGGTGCCCTCGTGCGGCGGTTCGGGTACCGCTCGGCCGCGCCACGCCGCCAGCACGGCGGCCGCGTGCGGGAACGGCGCCCAGCCGGCCGCGTCGGTGAGCTCGCGGGCTTCGGTGACGAACGTCTGTGCGGCCGGGAACCGTCCTGAGTGGACTTCGACGAGTGCCCGGTGCGTCAGCGCGTACGGCAGGATGGCCCGGGCGCCCGAGCTGCGGGCCCGGGTCAGCTCGGCGTGGGTCAGCTCGTGCCAGGCGGCGTCGTCCCACAGTTCGGGGGCGACGAGGCACGCCAGCACTCTTGCCCGTGCGTTGTCCTCGTGGTCGCAGTCGAGCGTCTTCAAGGCCAGCTTGAGGGGTTCGACGGCCGCGGCGTACCCGGCTGTGCAGCGGCGGACCACGCCGTCGAGCAGCCGGTCGGTGCCGGCCGAAGGGCAGGGCCGGTTCAGCACGGCGCCGACGAGGTCCCCGTGCCCGGTGAAGGCGGCGGCCCCCAGCGCTTCGAGGCAGGCGGACCGGGCCGGTGCCGGGTCGCCGCCGGCCAGCTCCGCCGCGGACCGCGCCAACTGCTCGACGGCGGCGCGGTTGCGGGTGGCATCGAAGGCGAGGCGGGCGCGGACGCGGTGGGCCGCGGTGCCGCCGGACCCCAGACCGGCTGCCGCCAGCAGCCGCACGGCGCCGTCCGTGCCGCCGGCGGCGTGGTGCGCCTCGGCGGCCCGGATCGCCCGCTCGGCGCGCAGCCCCGGCCGGGCCGTGGCGAGGGCGGCGCGTTCCAGGAACGCAGCTTCGGCGGCGAGACCTCCGCGGTGACGGGCCGAGTCCGCGGCCCGCACCAGGTCGCCGGCGACCGCGTCGTCCGGACCGAGCAAGGCCAGCGCGCGGTGCCACACCTGACGGTCGGGTTCAGTCTCCGCGACGGCCAGCGCGGCGTGGGCCCGGCGTCGTTCCCGGTCGGACGCCTGGCCGTAGATCTCGGACCGCAGCGCGGGCCGGCGGAACTCGACCCAGGTGCCGAAGGACACGAGCCCCGCTGACTCCAGGCGGTCGGCGGCGTTCACCGCGATGCCGAGGCGGGCCGCGGCGCGCCACAACCGGGCCGGGTCGCCGAGGGGTTCGGCGGCGGCGAGCACCAGCAGGGCCCGGCTGTCCGGGGGCAGAGCGAGCACTTCGGCCCCGGCCGAGGGGAGCACGCGGTACCCGCCGCCGGTCTCGACGGCCGACGTGGCCTGCGCAGCGTCGAGGAGCACGCCCGGAACGCCCCGAGACTCGGCCACGATCCGGTCGGTCACCGCCGCGTCCGCCGGCGCGCGCAGGGCGGCCTGGAACAACCGCCGGGCGTCGGCGTGGGCCAGCCCGCCGAGGACGACACCGGGCAGGCCGGGGAACGGTTCCCCGCGGCCCGCGAAACCGAGCGCGACGGGGAGCGCCCCGACGCGGGTGACGGCGCACGCGAGCACACCGGCCGAGGCCGGGTCGAGCCACTGGGCGTCGTCGACGACGCAGAGCAAGGGTTCGGCCTCGGCTGCCCTCGCCAGCAGGTCGACGAGGCCGACGAGCAGGAGCATCCGGCCGGGGGCCGGGCCGGGACGCAGCGCGACGGCGGTTTCGAGTGCTTCACGCCGGTGCCGGTCGAGGCCGGCCAGGTCGGGTGCGAGCGCCGAGCACAGCAGGTGCAGCGCCGAGAACGGCAGCTCTGCTTCCGCCGCGGCCGCCCGGATCCGGACGATCCGGTGCCCGGGCAGCGAGCCCACCACGTGGTCGAGCAAGGCCGTTTTCCCCGTGCCGGGCGCACCACGCAGGGCGAAACCACCGCCGTCCCCGGCGACCGCCGCCGCGAGCAGGGAGCGCAGCCGCGCACTCTCGCGTTCGCGCCCGGCGAAGGGGCGGCCGGTGTCCGGCTCAGTCACGCTTCGTCTCCTTCGGCCGCGGATTCGGTCAGGACGAGCGGCAATTCGGTGCGGGCACCGACTTTCAGCTTCGCGAAGACCTTGTGCAGGTGGTATTCGACGGTGCGGGGGCTGACGTTCAGCCGCCCGCCGATCTCGGAGTTCGTGAGCCCCTCGCGGGCGAGCACGGCGATCCGGGTTTCCTGGGGCGTCAGCGCCGTTGCGGCTCGCGGCTGGTCCCCGGTGGCGAGCAGATCGCGCCGTGCGCGCTGGGCGAACGCCGCCGCGCCCAGTTCGTCGAACAGGTCACGGGCTTCGCGCAGCGGAGCGCGCGCCTCCGCGCGGCGGCCCAGCCGGCGCAGGTGTTCGCCGTGGAGCAGATGGGTGCGGGCCAGTTCGCCGCGGGCGCGGGTCCGGGCCAGCCGGCGGGCGGCCTCGTGGAAGTTCGCGTCGGCTTCGGCGCCGTTGGACACGAGAGCCCGCGCCCGCGCCTGAACACCTTCGGCCCAGTCCGTGCCGGACACGCCGGTGCGCTCCGCCAGCCGTGCGGCCGCTTTCGTGGCCTCGTCCGCCCGGCCCGAGAGCGCAGTGGCTTCGACGAGTTCGGCCAGTGCCCAGCCCGACAGCACCGGGTCGGCGGCGTCGGCGGCGCGACGAGCGGCTGCGGCGGCTTCGGCGTGCCGGCCGAGCGAGTTGGCGCGCACGGCGGCGGCGAGGTCCGCGGCGGTGGCGGCAAGGCCCTCGGGGCGGGCGGCTGGCGGTTCGGTGTCGTGCTGGGCTTGGTTGTGGGGTTTGACGTGGTCTGGTGGTGGGTGTCCGGCCTTGTCGCTGGTCGCGGTGGTTTGTCCCGTGAGCGTTGCGGTGTGTTGGTCGGGGGAGTTGGCGCGCACGGCGGCGGCGAGAGCTGACGCGGTGCCGCCGAGACCGTCGGAGCGGGCGGCTGGCGGTTCGGTGGCGCGCCAGGCCTGATTGAGAGGTTCGACGTGGTCCTGTGGTGGGTGGCCGACCTTCTCATTGCTCGCGGTGGCTTGTCCCGTGAGCGCTGCGGCGGCTTCGCTGTGCCAGCCGAAGGAGTTGGCGCGCACGGCGGCGGGGCCCTCGGCGCGGGCGGCTGATGGTTTGGTGCCGTGCCAGGCCTGGTTGAGGGGTTCGACGTGGTCTGGTGGTGGGTGTCCGGCCTTGTCGCTGGTCGCGGGGGCTTGTCCCGTGAGCGCTGCGATGTGTTGCCCGGGGGAGTTGGCGCGCACGGCGGCGGCGAGGCCGTCGGAGTGGGCGGTCGGTGGTGCGGTGCCGCGCCAGGCCTGGATGAGGGGTTCGACGTGGTCTGGTGGCGGGTGCCCCGCCGCGTCGCTGATCGCGGCGGCTTGCCTCGCGAGCGCTGCGGCCGTCGTCAGATCGCCGGTGTGGAGCGTGAACAGGGCCAACCCGGTCAGTGCCTGGGGGAGCTCGGGGACCGAACCCGCTTCCTTCGCGGCCTCGACGGCGCGAGTCACCACGGTGTGCCAGGCCGGCTCGTCCCACAACTCGGCGGCGGCCAGGCCGGCCAGCCACGCCGAGTGCAGCAGCCCGCCGCGGAGGTTCGTCTCGCGCACCGCCGAGAGCGCGGCTCGCAGCGGCTCGGCCGCGTCGGCGAACGTTGCGGTGCTGCGCGCCAGCAGGCCGTCGAGCAGCGCGTCGAGTGCGGCCGGGCGGGCCGGCGCCGGGATCGCCCGGACCACGTCGGCGATCCGGCCGGGTTCCGGCTTTCCGCTCAGCAGCGCGGCGCCCAGCGCGTCGAGGCACGTCCGCCGGGCCAGCGCGGGATCCACGGGGACCAGCTGCCGCGCGGCGTCGAGGAGCGCTTCGGCGGACCCGGCGCGGCGAGTGGCGAGGAAGGTGACCGACGCGCGCAGCCGCTCGGTTTCGGCCCGATCGGCCACGCCGAGTGGTCCGTTGGCCGCGGTCGCGAGCAGGGTGAGGGCCTGGTCGCAGTGACCGGCGTCGTGCTCTTCCGCCGCGGCGGCGAGCGCTCGCTTCGCGCGACGGACCGGATCGAGGGTCAGCGAGACCGCCGAGCTCAGGAACGCGGCCGCGGCCGCGGGGCCACCGCGTTCGCGCGCCTTCGTCGCCTGCACGATGAGTTCGTCCGCGGTGTGCTCGTCCGTGCCGGGGACCGCGTGGGCCAGGTGCCAGGCGCGGCGGTCGGGATCGGTGTCGGCGTCCGTCGCGTCCGCCAGCGCCCGGTGCACAGCGCGGCGTTCACCGACCGTGGCCAGCCCGTACACCCGGGCTCGCAGCTCCGGATCGTCGAACACGACCAGCGTCCCGCACGTCGAAAGCCCGCCGGCCGCCAGTTCGTGACGTGCGAGCGCCGGCACCCTCAGCCTCGCGGCCGCCCGCCACACCAGCGCGGCGTCGCCCGTCGGGTCGGCGGCGGCGATCAGCAGCACCGTGCGGACGGCCGGGCTGAGCGTGGGTATCCGGACCTGCCAGTCGTCGCCCTGCGGTGCCGGAACCCCGAAGCCGCCGGCCGGCTGGCCGAGGCGGGCGACGGCCAGGATCGCGCCGGGGTTCCCGCGCGTCTCGGCGACCACGCGGTCCAGCACCACCTCGTCGACCCGCCCGGGCAGGTGCACGTCCAGCAGCCGGCGCGCGGCCTCCCGGCTCAGCCCGCCCAGCACGAGCTCCGGCAACCCGGCGAACGCACTCGGCCCGGCCGTGGCCGTTTCGGCCAGCAGCAGCACGGCCCGCGTCGCCTGCAGCCGCCGGGCCACGAAGCACAGGACCTTCGCCGAGGCGGGGTCGAGCCGCACGGCGTCGTCGACCACGCACAGCAACGGCCGGCTCTCCGCGGCCTCGGAAAGGAGGGACACCGTCGCCACCCCCACCAGGAACGGGTCCGGGCGGGTCTCGTTCAGTTCGTCGAGCACGCGGCTGTGGTGCGGGAGCAGCCGCCCACGGTCCTCGCCGAAGGCCGCCAGGACGCGCTGCAACCCCGAGTACGGCGCGGCCGCCTCGGCTTCCGGCGGGTGCACGCGCACGATCCGGAATCCCCGGGCGGCGCGAACGACGTGACCGAGGAGCGTGGTCTTGCCGATCCCCGCGGCGCCGCGCAGCACCAGCACCCCGCTCTGCCCGGTGCGCGCTTCGCTCAGGAGGCGGTCCAGGGTGCGGAGTTCGGCGGCGCGGTCGGGCGGTGTGGCGTCGGCCACCGGGCCGGGCGGCATCGGGCAGGGCACGATGTCCACCGTTGCGGGGCGCTGGTCCGTTCGGACCAGGGGCGGCCCGGGCACACCCCCCGGTGTCAGGTTCCGACCTGCGCAAACCCGCCCGATCCGGGCACGTCCCGCACCGGCCCGGTACCGCGGGGCCGGGTTATCCTGCACACGCCCGGCGGAGAGTTCGCGCGGGCCGGAGGACGGACGGGAGAACGGGTGCTGGACCGGCGCGCGGAGCGCGTGACCCTGGACCGGCTCGTGGACGCCGTCCGGGCGGGCAAGAGCCAGGCCCTGGTCCTGCGCGGGGAACCCGGCGCCGGAAAAACCGTCCTGCTCGACTACCTGGTGGGCCAGGCGGCCGGTGCGCGCGTGGTCCGCGCCGCGGGCGTCCAGTCCGAAATGGAGCTCGCGTTCGCCGGGCTGCACCAGCTGTGCGCGCCGATGCTCGGCTGGGCCGAGGCGTTGCCCGCGCCGCAGCGGGAAGCGCTGCAGACCGCGTTCGGGTTGCGGGCCGGCGAGCGGCCGGACCGGTTCCTGGTCGGGCTCGCGGTGCTGGGCCTGCTGGCCGAGGCCGCGACGGAACGCCCGCTCGTCTGCGTCGTCGACGATGCGCAGTGGCTCGACACGGCTTCGGCGCAGACGCTCGCGTTCGTGGCGCGGCGGCTGGTCGCCGAGTCGGTCGGGCTGGTGTTCGCCGTGCGCGAGCCGGCCGGCACCGCGGAGCCGGCCGGTGTCCCGCAGCTCGTGGTCGGCGGGCTGCCGGACTCGGCGGCGCGCGAGCTGCTCGACTCGGTGCTGAGGCTGCCGCTGGACGACGAGGTCCGCGACCGGATCGTCGCGGAGACCCGGGGCAACCCGCTGGCGCTGGTGGAACTCCCGAAGGGCCTGAGCCCCACGGAGCTGGCCGAAGGCTTCGCCCTGGCCGGGGCGACGACGATCCCCGGCCGGATCGAGCAGCGCTACCGGGAACGGCTCGCGCACCTGGACGCCGACACGACCACGCTGCTGCTCGTCGCCGCCGTCGAACCACTGGGTGATCCCGTGCCGCTGTGGCGCGCCGCCGCGGAACTGGAGATCGCCGCCGACGCGCTGGCGCCGGCCGTCGCGGCCGGGCTGATCGACATCGGCGCGCGCGTGCGCTTCCGCCACCCCCTCGTGCGCTCGGCGGTCTACCAGGCCGCGACCCCGGCGCAGCGCCGAAGCGCGCACCGGGCGCTGGCGCAGGTCATCTCGCCGGACGGGGACGCCGATCGCCGCGCCTGGCACGCGGCGCGGGCGGCCGAGCGGCCGGACGAGGACGTCGCGGCCGAACTCGAGCGCTCGGCCTGCCGTTCGCAGTCCCGAGGCGGCCTGGCCGCCGCTGCCGCGATGCTGGAGCGCGCGGTGGAACTCACGCCGGACCCGCACGTCCGAACCGAGCGCGCGCTCAACGCGGCCCAGGTCACCCACGTGGCCGGCGTGCCGGAAGACGCGTTGCGGCTCGTGTCGGTCGCTGAGGCGGGTCCGATGGGCAAGCTCGCCCACGCCCGGGCCGACCGGTTGCGCGGGCAGATCTCGCTGACGGTCAACCGGGGCCGCGAAGCGTTCCCGCTCTTGTTCGCCGCCGCGCGGCAGCTTGAAGCCCTCGACGTGCAGGCGGCCCGCGAGACCTACCTGGACGCGGTGCTCGCGGCCATGTTCGTGGGCACCTTGGCCACCCCCGGCGCCCTGCGCGAGGTGGCCGAGGCCGCTCGTGCGGCCCCACCGGCCCGGCACCCGCCGGGACCCGCCGACCTGCTGCTCGACGGTCTCGCACTGCGGTTCACCGAGGGGTACGCCGCGTCGCTGCCGGTGCTGCGGCGCGCGCTCGACGCCTTCCGCGGTCCCGCGTTGTCGCTCAAGGAGCTGCACTGGTTGTGGCTCGCGCACATCATGGCCGGGCACATGTGGGACGAGCAGACGCTCGACACGGCCCGGCACGTCCAGCTGGCGTGGGACGAAGGCGCGCTGAACACGCTGCCGCTGGCCCTCACGTCACACATCGGGTCGCACGTGTACTCCGGCGACCTCACGACGGCGTCGGCGTTGTGCGATCAGCTCGCCGAGTTCACCGAAGCGACGAGGATCCCGACCGCCCCGTACGGCGCACTGCTGCTCGCTGCGTGGCAGGGCCGCGAAACCGAAGCGCTCGAGCTGATCAGCGCCACCGAAACCGAGGCGCTGCGCCGCGGCGAGGGGTTCGGCCTGCTCGTGCTCGGCTCGGCGCGTGCGGTGCTGTTCAACAGCCTCGGCCGCTACGCCGACGCGCTGGCCGCGGCCGAGGCCGCGCGGCAGCAGCCGCCGGTCATGGGCGTGGAGCCGTGGCTCGTGCTCGCCGAGCTGATCGAAGCCGCCGTCCGCGGCGGCGGGGACCCGGCGTCGACGCGCGAAGCGTTCGACCGGCTCACCGAGACGACCCGCGCCGCGGGCACCGACTGGGGGCTGGGTGTCGAGGCGCGTTCACGCGCCCTGCTGGCCACCGGCGCCGACGCCGACGCCGCGTACCGCGAGGCGATCGAACGGCTCGCGCGCACGCGCATCCGTGGCGAGTGCGCCCGGGCGCGCCTGCTCTACGGCGAGTGGCTGCGGCGGCAGCGCCGCCGCGTCGAGGCGCGCGAGCAGCTGCGCGTGGCCCACGAGATGTTCACCGCGATGGACATGGAGGCGTTCGCCGAGCGCGCCGCCCGGGAGCTGCGGGCCACGGGTGGCACCGCTCGCCGCCGCTCGCCCGAGACGGGCAGCGACCTCACGGCGCAGGAATCGCAGATCGTGCGGCTGGCACGCGACGGCCTGTCGAACGCCGAGATCGGCGCGCGGCTGTTCATCAGCCCGCGCACCGTGGAATGGCACCTCGGGCGGATCTACGACAAGCTGAACGTCACGTCGCGCCGGCAGCTTCACCTGTGAGCCGGCTGCTCCAGCGTCGCGAACCCCGATACGTCCACACAGGACACTCCGTGGCGTTCGACGATCACGAGCAGGATGCTCTCGCAGTGCCGGCACCGGCCGACGACGCCGGGTGCTTCGGCGTAGACGCGCAGCTCGGCCAGCGGCCCGCTCGCGCCGCAGTGCGCGCACGTGCCGTTCGCGGCCGTCATTTCGGCGCCGAAGGTGGTGCGCAGGGTCCCGGCGATCGCGTTGCCGTCCACAGTGGTCATCAGGTTCCCGTCCCGCCGAAGCGTTCTGTGCGGATGCGGCCGGGCTCGTGGCCGAGCGCGACCAGGGTGTCGGCGGTCGCCTCGACGAAGGCGGTGGGCCCGCAGACGTACACGAGGGGCCGCTCGGCCGGGGGACGGCCGAACCGGTCGAGGAACTCGCGGTCGATCCGGCCGCGGTAGCCGCGCCAGCCGTCGGGCGGCTCGCGCGTGAGCGTGATGCGCACGTCGATCTCCCCGCTGCCGGCCAGTCGGGTCAGCTCGGCGCGGTAGAGGAGGGCGGCCTGCGTGCGGGCCGAGTACAGCAGCCGCATCGGCGCCGTGCTGCCCGCCGCGTGGTGCTCGCGCAGCATCGACCGGAACGGCACCACCCCCGAACCGCCGGCGATCAGCAAGGCCGGGCTCCGGAACTGCGGCTCCCACACGAAGTACCCGCCGATCGGGCCGCGCACCTCCAGCTCGTCGCCGGCCCGCAGTTCGTCGACGAGGTACGGCGAAACCTCACCGTCGTCGAGGCGTTCGACGGTCAGCACCACACGCCCGTCGCCGGGTGCCGACGCGATCGAGTAGCTGCGCTCGGCCTGGTAGCCGTCGTCCGCGGTGAGGCGGACGTCGACGTGCTGGCCCGCGCGATGACCGTCCCACGAGGACAGCTCGAGGGTGATGCTGCGCGCCGTCGGCGACTCTTCGACGAGCTCGGCCACGGTGGCCCGCTGCCAGGTCAGTCGCCCGCGTACCGCTGTTCCCGCCATGGGTCTCCGTAGTTGTGGTAACCGTAGTGCTCCCAGAAACCGGGCCGGTCCTCGTCGAGCAGTTCGAGGCCCTGCACCCACTTCGCGCTCTTCCAGAAGTAGAGGTGGGGGACCAGCAGGCGCACCGGCCCGCCGTGCTCCGGGGCCAGCGGCGCACCGTCGTAGCCGTGGACGAGCCACGCCTTGCCACCCGTGAGGTCGGCCAGAGGCAGGTTGGTCGTGTACCCGCCCTCGCTGAACGCGACCGCGTGTTCGCCCCGCGGGTGCACGCCGGCGAGCAGCGTGTCGAGCGAAACCCCGTGCCACCGCGTGTCGAGCTTCGACCACTTGGTCACGCAGTGGATGTCGACTGTGATCGCTTCGCCGGGCAGCGCGAGCACCTGGTCCCACGTCCAGGTCCGGGGACTGCCGACCGCGCCGCGGATGGTGAAGGTCCAGTCCGCGAGCGTGATCTTCGGCGTCGGGCCGGCGGACAGCACCGGGAAGCCCGATGTCACGTACTGGCCGGGCGGCACCCGGGCCGGGTCGACGTCGCTGCGGCGTTTGCTGTGGAAACCGCGGGAGATCGCCATCAGCGGCACCACCTCTGGCTTGCGCTGGAGCTCATGCGGGCATGCTTCGCCGGGTGGCGGCTCCTTCGCGTCGGGGAAGTCCCCAGCCGGGGCACGGGGACCACCCGGACCGGGGGAGCGGGCCGGGGCTCCCCCCGATGCGAGTGGATCTTGGCGCCGGGCATCGTGCGTACCCGAGGGGTGGAGGGAGCGAAGGTGGTGGACGTGCTGATCGCCCGTCGGGGAAGCCAGGCGATTCCGGCGCCTCGTCCGGTCGTGCTCACGGGCGTGCTCGAGGTGCGGTCCGCCGAGGACGGACGGCTGGACGTTGTCGTCGAGGCGGCCGGCGAACGCATCCGGCTCGACTACCCTCCCGGTCTCGCCGCCGCGGTGCGCGCCGGAATTCTGCGCGAGGTGAGCGCCGGGGGAATTCTGTGCCGCACCGGCGAATGCACGGTGGTGCATCTCGCGTGGCTGCACTTCTCCGTTTCGTAAGGGATCTTACGGTTCCCCGCCGCGCCTTTCGCGGCATTTCCCTTGGCCCCTAACGTCGATCGCAAGCCGCGTCGGCGATTCGGAGGACGCGGGTACCGGAGGGAATTCAATGAACAAATCATCGTCGCGCCGGATCGTGCGCACCGCAGTCGCGGCCGCCGCACTGGTTCCGCTCGCCGCGGTGTTCAGCGGGGCCACGGCGTCGGCCGCCCCGGCGTGGGGTGTGCCCGGCGCGGTGTTCGTGGGGACCAACCACAACAACAGCGGTGACCCGAGCCAGCCGGGCAACCAGATCGCGTACTACCACCGCGGCGCCGACGGCACGCTCACCCTGATCGGCTCGTTCGCCACCGGCGGCGAGGGCTCCGGTCCCGGCCAGCGGTTCGCCGGCGACGGCCTCGGCTCGGGCAACTCGGTCCGCGTGACCACCGACCGGCGCTTCCTGCTGGTGACCAACGCCGGCAGCGACACCCTGTCCGTGCTGCGGATCCTGCCCGACCGGCTGCAGGTCGTGGACGTGGTCCCGACCGGCGACGGATCGGCGTCGCAGCGCTTCCCGAACAGCGTCACGCAGCACGGCAACACCGTCTACGTGCTCAATGCGGCCGGCCAGGGCAGCATCACCGGTTTCCGGCTCGGGCTCACCGGCAAGCTCACCCCGATCCCCGGCTCGACGCGGCAGCTGCAGGCCAACCAGGACCGCTTCGCCCCCGACGCGCTGAAGGACCCGACCCAGATCTCCTTCAGCCCCGACGGGCACCACCTGCTCGTGTCCATCAAGGACGGTCCCACCAACGACGTGATCCCCGGCGCGAACCCGACCGGACCGGGCCGGGTGCTGACCTTCGGGGTGGATCTCGCCGGCCGGCCGAGCAAGGACTTCGTCCGCACCGACTTCGCCAACCGCGGCCCGTTCGGCTTCTCCTTCGACAACCGCGGCAACGTCGACCTCGCCGAATTCGTCGGCGGCGGGGTGGAGGACGGCCACCCGACCGGCGCCGCCGGCAGCTACCGGATCGGCCGCGACGGTCATCTGACGCCGATCAGCACGGCCGTCGCCGACCACCAGATCGACACCTGCTGGGTCGTGAACAACGGCGAGTACGCGTTCGGCTCCAACTACACCTCCGGCACCATCTCCAGCTGGAAGGTGAACCGCGACGGGAGCCTCACGCTGCTGCACGAGGTCGCCGGCACCATCGACAAACCGGGCAGCACCCAGGGCAGCACGCCGCTGGACCTCGGCCTCAGCCCGGACGGCAAGAACCTCTACGACGTCCTGCCCGGTTCGGGCAAGGTCGCCGCCTGGCGGATCGGCACCGACGGTGAGCTCACGAAGGTCGGGGAATTCGGCGGCCTTCCGCAGACCCCCGACGGCGACCACGCACCGGCGGACTTCAGCGCTCTCGGCAGCCCCGCGGGCATCGACGTGAGCTGACCGTTTCGGCCGGGGAGGGGAAGGACCCGGGGGGGGGGGGGGGGGGGGGGGGGGGGGGCCCGGCGCCGCGGGGGGGGGGGGGGGGGGCGGGGGGGGGGGGGGGCGGGGGGGGGGGGGGGGGGGGGGGGGGGGGGGGGGGGGGG
>NZ_JBITBT010000022.1:0-63828 GCF_044452505.1 Amycolatopsis sp. NPDC051903
CGACCGCTATCTTCACGCTGACCTCCACGCCCTCGCGCGAGGGGTACGCCTCATAGCTCCCCAAGAACACCCCCCCCGCCCCCCCCCCCCCCCCCCCGGGGGGGGGGCGGCCCCGCGGCCGCGTCAATCGTCGGCGATCTGGGCGGTGAGGCGGTCCAGCTCGGCCAGCTCCGCGGACGACAGCGCGAGCATCGACTTCGGCGGTTCCCCCAGGATGCGCTCGGCCTCGAGCGCGGCCACGGCGCCCGGGGCCGTGACCGTGACGACGCGGCTGCGGCGGTCCTCCGGGTGCGGCTCCCGAAGCACGAGGCCGCGGCGCACGAGTTCGTCCACCACGTGGGTGGTGTAGGGCCGGTCGGTGTTGAGTTGCTCGGTGAGCTCGCTCATCGTCAGCGGCCGCACCGCGACCCTCCGCAGGGCCTTGACCTTGATGAAGCTCATGCCGAGCGCCTCGCAGACCTCACGCCTGCGTTCGTGCCGGTCGAGCACCAGCGCCCGCATTCTGGCCCACACGCGGGTCGCGATCTCGTGGTCGTCGGCGCCGGGGTCGGTCATGTCAGGCCTTCACCAGCCCCGCGGAGGCGTCTTCCTCCAGGGCGACGCTGCGCGCGGTCGCGTAGGCCCAAGGCGTGGTGGTGACGAGTCCGAGCACGATCACCAGCACCCCGCAGGCGCCGATGATCCACCAGCCCGCGTGGCTGGCGGCGGGCAACCCGGCCGCGAACGGGCCCTGGACGCGGGCGGTGACGACCGCGCCGATCACCGCGACCCCCATCGACGTGCCGACCTGGCGGCTCGTCGACGCGATGGCGGCGGCCACCCCCGCCTGCGCCCGCGGCATGCCCGACACCGCCGCGTAGGTGATCGGGGCGTTGACCAGGCCGAAACCGATGCCGAACACGATGTAGGTGATGATCAGGCGCCACAGCGGTGTCGTGGCCGACAGATCGAGCATCAGCAGCGCGCCGACGACGGTACCGATCCCCGCGAAGACCAGCGGCAGCCGAGCGCCGCGCGTGCCCACGAGCCGGCCCGAGATGGGGGCGCAGATCGCGCACATGATGGCCATCGGCAGCGTCAGCAAGCCGGCGTGCAGCGCGCTGTAGCCGCGGGTGTCCTGCAGGTACAGCGAGTTGAGGAAGAGGAAGCCCGCCATGGCCGCGATGCCGCACACCGCCGTGAGGGTCGCGCCGGAGAACGGCGCGCTGCGGAAGAACCGCGGTTCCAGCAACGGCTCCTTGCGCCGGCGCTCGTAGGGCACGAACACGAACAACGACACCAGCGCGAGCACGAACGCGACGAGGATCTGCGGCGAGCCGTAGCCGGAATCGCGGCCTTCGATGATGCCGTAGGTGAGTCCGGCGAGGAACACGATGACCAGCAGCTGGCCCACCGGGTCGAGCCGGCGCGGCCGCGGCGCGCGCGACTCCGGCACGAACACGGCGGTGAGCACGACGGCGACGATGACCACGGGCACGTTGATCCAGAAGATCGAGCGCCAGCCGGCCACGCCCACGAGCGCACCACCGAGCACCGGCCCGACGGCCATGGACAGCCCCATCGTGGCGCCCCACATGCCGATCGCGCGCCCGCGCTCCTTCGGGTCCGTGAACGTGTTGGTGACGATCGACATCGCCACCGGGTTGAGCATCGAACCACCGACGGCCTGCAGCGCGCGGAACGCGATGAGCAGCCCCACGCTCGGCGCGACGCCGCACAGCAGCGAGCCGAGGCCGAAGAGCACCAGGCCGGTCTGGAAGGTGCGCCGCCGCCCGAGCCGGTCGGCCGTCGACCCCGACAGCATGAGCAGGCTCGCGAGCACGAGCGTGTAGGCGTCGATCGTCCACTGCAGACTCGAGACGGACGCGCCCAGGTCGTGCTGGATGGAAGGCAGCGCCAGGTTCACGATGGTGTTGTCGAGCCCGACGATGAACAGGCTCATGCAGCAGACACCGAGCACCATCTGACGCCGCCGACGGCTGAGCTCCGGCACGGGACCCCTCGAAAAGTAGTTGTAGAACTCTAACATTTAGCACACTACAACTAATCTTCCGCGCCGTCACCGGACGGCGGCGCAGCTCACGCCGCGATCCGGTCAGCCGGGGAACATCTTCGTGAGCCGGGCGAGGGTTTTCTCGATGCCGTCGGCGTTGCGCTTCGGGAAGCCGAGCAGCTGCAGCACCGCGGGTGAGTGCGCGGTGGAGTAGTCGAACGTCTCGGTCACCGACGTCTTCCCGTCGCCCGCGGGCTCGAGCAGCCAGCGCCAGCGGTGGCCCATGAAGTGGCGCCACGCGATGAGCCGGTTCTCCTCGAACTCCACCACGGTGTTCCGGATCCGGTACGGCGCGCCCATCCGCATGTCCATGCCGAACTCCGCCCCGAGCGACAGCCGCGCCGGCCCGCCGTCACGGCCGGCGCGGACCGTGCCCGAGCCGTCGATGAGCGGGTGGTTGGCGGGGTCGGCGAGGAGGTCGAAGATCTGGTCCGGACGGGCGGCGACGAGCACGGTGCGCGAGATCTGGCGAGTACCCATGGCCGGTGAGCCTAAGGGCCGGGCGGGGCGCCGACGATTCGGAAGCCCCGCCGGGAAAGGAGATCACCCGGGTGCCGAGGGGGCAGAGGCACCCGGGTGACCACCGGAACCGGCACCGGCGCGGCTCGGGCCGGACGGCCCCCCGAAACGATCCGCGCGACGCCGGAAGTGCGAAACCGCACCGCGTTGTCACCGCGGCGGCGAGTGCTTCAGCACCACCGTCCGCTCGCCGAGCGGCGCGGCGAGCGCCACGGACAGCACCGGGTAACGCAGGTCCATCGTGCACATCTGACCGGTCTGGGCCTTGGTCTCACTCAGGTCCACGACCACTTTCTGGGCCGTCTGCTCGGTCGCCTCGCCGAGGGCGTGCCCGCAACCGCCTTCTTGGGCGCGGAGGTTGAGGATCGTGCCGCCGTTGTCGGTCTTCACCTGGTTCGGGAAGCCGGACGGCAGCGCCGTCGCGTCGACCTGCGAGGCCGGGACGGGCGTGCTGCCGGGCGGGAAGTCGAAGCGGGACACGCCCGGCGGGTTGCCCGGCGGTTTCGGGACCGCGGACGGCGAGGTCGAGATGCTGCCGCTCGCCGCCGAGGAGTCGCCTCCGGGCGCGGGGTTGGTGGCCATCGTCCCCTGGCTGCCACACGCGGTGACCGTGGCGAGGATCAGGCCCGTGCCGACCAGCTTCGTCAAGTACCTCATGCACCCAGGACGGAAGGGGTACCGCCGCGGGTTGCACGCGATCACGGACCGGGCTGCAGCACCAGCGTCCGGCCACCGAGCGGCTCACCGAGCGGCACCGGCAGCGACACCTCACGCACGTGCATCGGGCACATCTGCCCGCGCGGTGCCTTCGTGACCGTCACCCGCACGACCACGTGCTGCGCCGTCTGCTCGCCGGCGGCCGCGGAGAGGTGGTCGCA
Organism: Amycolatopsis sp. NPDC051903; assembly: GCF_044452505.1. Lineage (NCBI taxonomy): Bacteria > Bacillati > Actinomycetota > Actinomycetes > Pseudonocardiales > Pseudonocardiaceae > Amycolatopsis > Amycolatopsis sp. NPDC051903. The sequence goes on from NZ_JBITBT010000022.1 coordinate 3,451, forward strand.
GCCCGCCTCTTCGGCGTGGATGACCACGACCTTGCCGCCTTGCGCGAGCGTCACGTCGTGCGGGTAGCCGGCCGGCAGCGCCGACGCGTCGACCTGGCCCGGGGCCGGCGCCGTGTCCCCCGGCGGCACGCCCTGCGTCGGGCGGCTCTGCGGCGGCCCGCCCGGCGAAGGCGGGGGCGTCATCGGGGTCGTCGGCCCGGTCGGGGCGCCCGGAGTGGCCGGAGTGGTCGAAACCGCCGGTGGCGGCGAAGTGGCCGGGGCCGGACCCGCCGGCACCGTTCGTTCGCCGCACGCCGCGGCCGAAAGCAGCAGCACGCTCACACCCAGGACCTTCACCGTTGTCCGCATACCGTGCGGACGGAATCGGCGCCGCCGCGGTTGCACGGGCGGGTGCGAAAACTTCAGTCGAGCACGTCCGGCAGGTCGCGCACGGAGCCGAGCACGTGCGTCGCGCCCGCTTCGCGAAGTTCGGCGCCCGTTCCGGCACCGGTCAGCACACCCGCCACCACGCGCGCACCCGCGGCGAGCCCGGTCCGCATGTCCGCCGGCGTGTCCCCGGCGACCGCGACGTGCCGGACGTCCGTGACCCCCAGCCGCAGCACCGCGGCGAGCACGAGATCGGGGTACGGCCGCCCGCGCAGCCCGTCGCCGGGCGCGAGCGCGAGGTCGGCGAGGCCGCGCCAGCCGAGCGCGCCGAGGATCGCCTGTTGCGTGGCGACCGCGAAGCCGGTCGTGAGCGCGACCTTGACGCCCGCGTGGCGCAGGCCGCGGATCACCTCCTCCGCACCCGGCAGCGGCTTGCACTCCCCCGCCGCGACGAGCACGCCGTACGCGCGCTCGAACTCGGCGTTGGCGCGCTGCGCGAGGTCCTCGGTGGGCAGCAGCGACCGGAACACGGTGATCTTCGACTGGCCCATGGTGGCGTGGACGTGCGCCAGCATCCCGGCGAACCGGGAGTCCTCTTCGGACACTCCGGCCGCGCCGATCGCCGCGGTGAAGGCGCGCACGACCAGCCCGTCGTCGGCGACGGTGGTGCCGGCCAGGTCCAGTACGACGAGTTCCGTGGTCATAGACCCACCGCCAGCGCCGTGTCCTCCGCGATCGCGGGCGAGCACGTCATCCCGCGCCCACCGGGTCCGGTGACGAGGAAAGCGTTGTCCGCCAAGCGTTCCCGGTGCACGATCGCGGCCGGGTCGGTGGCTTGGGCGTAGACGCCGGCCCAGCGGCGGCGGATCCGCGGCAGCGGGCGGCCGAGCAGCTCGCCGGCGACGTCGGCGAGGTGCTCGTACGGGTCTTCGGTCACGTCGAAGCCGAAGGGCTGCGCGTATTCGTGCGTGTCGCCGATGGTCAGCGATCCGTCGAGGCGCTGGACCATCAGCAGTTGCATGGCGTGCGTCGCGGCGACGTCGCCCTGCGGCTGGGCGCGTTCGAGGGCTTCGCTGCGGAACGCCGGGTAGTAGCGGAAGCTGTCGGCGTCGGCGACGCTCGTGGTCAGCCGCTCGTCCAGCGGCTCGGTCTGGGCCATCTGCAGCCGGACGCGGCGGACGGGCACCGCACCGCCGAGCTCCCGGACGAGACCACCGAGCCACGCACCGGTGCAGAACAGCACGACGTCGCCTTCGTGGCGGTCGCCGTGGTCGTCCGTGACGCCGGTGCCGGTGAGGCTGCGGACCTCGCGGCCGGGGAGCCAGGTGTAGCGGCCCGAGGCCAGCAACGCCGCGCGGAGGGCCGGCTGGGCGGTGCGCGGTTCGACCGCGGCGTCGCGTTCGCACCAGAGCGCGGCGGTGAAGTCGCCGCGGAGCGCGGGGTTCACCGCGCGGGCCTCGGCCGGGGTGAGGAGCTTGAAACCGCGGTCGGCCGCGTCGGCGTCCGCGGCCGCTTCCCGCGCGACGGCGACCTCGGCCTCGGTCCTCAGCACGGTCAGCGACCCGTTCGCGCGGAAGCCCAGGCCGGGCACCTTCGCGCCGATCTCCTCCCACAGCCGGCGCGCCCGCAGCGCGGTACCCAGCTCGGGCCCCGCCGCGCGGCCGCTGACCCAGACGAGGCCGAAGTTGCGGACCGAAGCGCCGCGCGCCTCTGCTTCCCGCTCGATCTGCACCACGTCGTGCCCCCGGCCGACGGCCTGCCACGCGTGCATCGTCCCCAGCACGCCACCACCCACGATCACCACTCGCACGCCCGCCACGGTCTCCGCCTGTCGGGAATGGCGGTTGGCGTGGCGGGGAACGTGAGGTGAAGAGGTGGCGGTCGGTTGAGTCGCTTGTTCCGGGTCAGAGCCGGCCGGCGGCGACGAACGCGGCCAGCGCGAGGATGAGGACGTTGACCCCGACGTTGCGCCATTGGGCGGGTTTGTGCTGGGTGATCGCGAGGCGCGCGTGCATGGCCATCGCGCCGATCATGACCACGACCAGGCCCAGCGCGGCCCACCCGGTCAGCGCCGGGGCGATGCCGGTGAGTTGCGGCAGGACCAGCCCGAGCACCGCGAGCAGTTCGCAGATCGCCGCGAACCGCACCACGGGCAACGGATACGCGGCGGCGCCCGTCTGGCCCGTCTCCAGCAGGCGCTGACGCGACATCGTGGACTTGAGCGAACCGGACAGGGCGAACAGCAGCGCCAGGACGATTTGTCCGGTCCAGAGGGCGATGTTCACGGGGTGCTCCCTTCGGGGTGGCCGTCGGGAGGGGAACGGGACAGCGCCGCGGGATGTGACAGGCGATTTGTCGACGCGGCCCGGCGCTTGGCCTGCTCCGGGCGCCGGCGCCGAAAGTTTTGCTACGAGGGGACCGTTCGTACCGTAAATCCGAAGAAAGTAGCTTGTCCGGTTGACCGTTCTCTGGTGTAGTCGGGTGATCACTCCCCGTATCCCCTGTTCCACTTCGGACACCGGAAGGACGGATCTCCCGTGACCTCCAAGAGATGGTTCACCCTGCTCGGAAAAGCTCTCGTCGGCGTCACCGTGCTGGCCACGGCGCTCGGGCTGGCGGCACCGGCCGGCGCGTCGACGAGCGGCACCCAGGTCATCGGCGGCACGCGCGCGGCCCAGGGCGAGTTCCCGTGGATGGTGCGGCTCTCCATGGGCTGCGGCGGCGCCCTGTACACGCCGCAGATCGTGCTGACCGCCGCCCACTGCGTCACCCGCACCGGCTCGAACGCGTCGATCACCGCGACGCTCGGGGTCGTCGACCTGCAGAGCACCAGCGCGAAGAAGGTGCGCTCCAGCTACGTGTACCGCTCCCCCACGTACACCACCATCGGCGGTGACTGGGCCCTGATCAAGCTGGCGAGCCCCGTCAGCGGCATCCCGACCCTGCCGCTCGCCACGAGTACCTCACTGAACTCCGGCACGTTCACCATCGCCGGCTGGGGCGCCGCAACCGAAGGCGGCGCCCAGCAGCGCTACCAGCTCAAGGCGCAGGTCCCGTTCGTCAGCGACTCGACGTGCACCGCCCAGGGCGGCGACTACTCCGACCTCATCCCGGCCGCGGAAATCTGCGCCGGCAACGTCACCTCCGGCGGCGTCGACACCTGCCAAGGCGACTCCGGCGGCCCCATGTTCCGCCGCGACACCGCCGGCAACTGGGTGCAGGTCGGCATCACCAGCTGGGGCACCGGCTGCGCCCGCCCGCACGCCCCTGGCGTCTACACGGAGGTAACGAGCTTCACGAGCGCGATCTCGTCGGCTGCCTCGAAAATCTAGCGTCCACTGAGGACGGTGGAGCCCGACATCGGGCTCCACCGCCCACGCACTCGCCCGCCAGCAACGCAACAACGACGCGCCCGACCCCGACCCGCCACCTAGAACGGCGACGCACCACGCGCATACGCAACCGCCGCCCACCTGCCCGCCGAGGATGCACCCAACCCCTACCCGCCACCTCGTAACGGCGACGCACCACGCATACGACACCGCCGCCGAACTAGGCAACTGAGGAAGCACCCAGCCCCTGCCCGGCACCTCGATCCGAAGCTTCCACACGGCCGCCGACCCCGTGTCAAGGCACGCTTTCCCGCCTTGACACGGGGTCAGCGGCCGTAGTCACACTCAAGCTTCGGGGTGCCTACGCCACGCAACACGCCCCCGCGCAGGACCGCATCACCCCACAACGACTCCGCCACCTGTTGTCCTCAAAGGACCACCAAGCTCAGCGCGGCAACCCCTCCACTGCCTCGTCATAACCCCGAACAAGCTCCGCCATCACCTCCGCCACCGGGCGGATCCGGTCCATCCGGCCCACGATCTGCCCGACCGGCATCGACACCACCGACGGGTCGCTCGCGGCGTGGATGCGGTTGTGGGCGTGGGAGACCAGCAGGTTCTGCAGCGGCATCGGCAGCGGTTCGGGCGCGTCCGGCGCGGCCCAGGCGTCGGTCCAGCGGGTTTTGAGCAGGCGCGCGGGTTTGCCGGTGTAGATGCGGGTGCGGACGGTGTCGGCGGAGGTCGCGCCGACGAGCGCGGTCTGCATCGCGCCGGAGCCGGGCATGGTGCGGCGGTATTCCTCCGTGGCGAGCCAGAACGAGCCCATCCACACGCCGGACGCGCCGAGGGCCAGGGCTGCCGCGACTTGGCGGCCGGAGCCGATGCCGCCGGCGGCGAGCACGGGGACGTCGGCGCCGACGGCGTCCACGATTTCCGGCACGAGGACCATCGACGCGATCTCCCCGGTGTGCCCGCCGGCCTCATACCCCTGGGCCACCACGAGATCCACGCCGCGCGCGACGTGGCGGGCCGCGTGCTCGCCCTTGCCGGCGAGTGCCGCGACCGGCACGCCGGCGTCGTGGGCGCGGCCGATGACGTCCTCGGGCGGCGAGCCGAGCGCGTTGGCGATGAGGCGGATCGGGTGCTTCAGCGCGACGTCCACGTGCGAGCGCGCGACGGAGTGCAGCCAGCCGAGCACCCCGGCGCGTTCGTCGGTGTCGTCGGGCAACGGCGGCACGGCCAGGTCCCGGAGCACTTTGTCGACAAAGGACCGATGCGCGTCGGGGATGAGCTTGGCGAGGTCGACCTGGCTGCCCTCGGCGGGCACCTTGGCCGGCATCACGATGTCGACGCCGTACGGTTTTCCGCCGGTGTTCTCGTCCATCCAGCCGAGCACGGCGTCGAGTTCGGCGGCGTCGTTGAAGCGCACGCAACCGAGCACGCCGAGGCCGCCCGCGCGGCTGATGGCGGCGGCGACGTGCTCCGACGGCGTGAAACCGACGATCGGCAGGTCGATAGAGAGCCGGTCGCAGAGGGAAGTCCGCATGCGCGCTCCTAGGCGGGTTCGTGTTCGGCGGCGTAGCGCTGGGCCCACGGGTAGTCGGGTTTGCCGCTGGGCGAGCGCCCGATCTCGTCGGCGAGCCACACCGTGCGCGGCACCTTGTAACCGGCGATCTCGGTGCGCACGTGCGCCTCGATCGCCGCCAGGTCGGGTTCGACGCCGGGCCGCGGCTGCACGACGGCGGCCACGCGCTGGCCGAGCCGGTCGTCGGGCACCCCGATGACGAGCGCGTCGAACACGTCCGGGTGCGATTTGAGCGCGCCCTCGACTTCCTCGGGGTACACCTTCTCGCCGCCCGTGTTCACGCACTGCGAGCCGCGGCCGAGCAGCGTGACCGTGCCGTCGTCCTCGTAGCGCGCCCAGTCGCCGGGCACGACGTAGCGCACGCCGTCGACGTCGGCGAAGATCGTGCTGCTCTTCTCGGGGTCGTTGTAGTAGCCGAGCGGCACGTGGCCGCGGCGGCCGATGAGCCCGACGGCGCCCGGCTCGGCGGCCACGACGGCACCGTCCTCGTCCAGCAGGATCGCGTCCATGCCGAAGGTGACGCGCGGGCCCGCGCTGTGGTCGGAATCCTTGCCCACCATGCCGATGCCGGTGAACCCGCTCTCCGACGAACCGATCGCGTCGGTGATCACGACACCCGGCAACAGGTCGAGCAACTCCTGCTTCACCGACTGGGAGAACAGCGCCGCGTGGCTCGACACGGCGACGAGCGACGTCGCGTCGTAGCCGCCTTCGCGGTAGGCCTCGACGAGCGGGCGCGCCATGGCGTCGCCGACGATCGTGAGCACCTGCACCTTGTGCTCCTGCACGGCGCGCCACACGTCGTGCGCGTCGAACTGCGGCACGAACACGACCGGGCTGCCGGTGAACAGGGCGCCGAACGCGGCCCACTGCGCCGCGCCGTGGATGAGCGGCGCGGCAGGCAGCCGCACGAGCGCGCCGGACTTGCCCTGCTCGGCGAGCGTCCACTCGTCGGGCACGTACTCGCCGGTGACGAAGTTGATGCCGCCGCCCAGCGCGCGCCAGATGTCCTCGTGGCGCCACAGCACGCCCTTCGGGTACCCGGTGGTGCCGCCGGTGTAGAGGATGTAGAGGTCGTCGGCGCTGCGATCGGGGAAATCGCGCTCGGGTGAGGCGCCGGCGAGGGCTTCTTCGTACTCGACGCCCGTCTCGACCGGGGTTCCGGACCCGTCTTCGACGACGACAACGTGTTTCAGTTTCGGCGCCTCGGGCAGCACCGCGGCCACCTTGCCGGCGTACTTGCGTTCGTGCACCAGCGCGACGAGGTCGGCGTTGGTGAACAGGTAGCGCAGCTCGCCGTGGACGTACCGGTAGTTGACGTTCACCGCGACCGCGCGCAGCTTGTACGCGGCGAACATCGCCTCCAGTGCCTCGACTGAGTTGCGGGAATAGACACCGATGTGGGCTCCGGGTCCCACGCCGTGGGCGGCGAGGTGGTGCGCGAGGCGGTTGGCGCGAGCCTCCAGCTCGGCGAACGTCACCTGCTTCTCACCGCACACGACCGCGACGCGCTCCGGCACGGCGTCGACGGCGTGCTCGAGTAGATCCGCGATGTTGAGTGCCACGCCCCCAAAGTAGAACATGTTATCGTTCTGGGCAATGTCCGTGGCCGGTTGGAGGTCGCCTTGGGTGAGCCGCACGCTCTCGTGTCCGTGGAAGGCCAGACGCTCGTCGTGACCATGAACCGCCCGGAGGCGCGCAACGCGCTCACCGGCGAGATGCTCGCGATCATGACCGAGGCGTGGGACCGCGTCGACACCGACGACTCCATCCGCTCCTGCGTCCTCACCGGCGCGGGCGGGGCGTTCTGCGCGGGCGCGGACCTGAAGTCGATGTCCCGCAACGCCCCTTCGCGGGCGTTCGCCTCGGGCTCGTTCGACCCCAGCCGCATCGACGGCCTGCTGAAGGGCCGCCGGCTCACCAAGCCGCTCCTCGCGGCCGTCGAGGGCCCCGCCATCGCCGGCGGCACCGAGATCCTCCAGGCGACCGACATCCGCGTCGCGGGCACCTCGGCCCGCTTCGGCGTCTCCGAGGCCCGGTGGGGCCTGTTCCCCATGGGCGGCTCCGCCGTGCGGCTGGCCCGCCAGATCCCCTACACGCTCGCGGCGGACCTCCTGCTCACCGGCCGCCACCTCACGGCCGCCGAGGCGCTGTCCGCGGGCCTGATCGGCCACGTCGTCCCCGACGGCACCGCGTTGTCCCGGGCGCTGGAACTGGCCGCCCTCGTGAACGCCAACGGCCCCCTCGCGGTCCGCGCCATCCTCCGCACCCTGCGCGACACCGAAGGCCTCCCGGAAAACGACGCCTTCAAACTCGACACGAAGTACGGCATCGAGGTCTTCGCGTCCGCGGATGCGAAAGAAGGGCCGAAAGCGTTCGCGGAGAAGCGGAACCCGCGCTTCGAAGGGCGCTGAAAGCCGGGCCGGTCGGTGGACCGGCCCGGCTCCCCGAGCCTCACGAAGACACGTACCGCTCCCGCAACCGCCGCTTGTACAGCTTCCCGTTCGGATCCCGGGGCAGCTCGTCGAGGTAGTCGACCGTCTTCGGCAGCTTGAACCGCGCCAGGCGGGACGCCGCGAACGCCAGCAGTTCCGACGTGAGCTCGGGCGAGGGCGAAACCCCCGGGGCCGGCTGCACGACGGCTTTGATCTCCTCGCCCCAGTCTTCGTGGGGGATGCCGAACACCGCGACGTCCGCGATCTTCGGGTGCATCACGAGCTCACCCTCGATTTCGGCCGGGTAGATGTTCACGCCGCCGGAGATGATGAGGTCGGAGCGGCGGTCGTGGAGGTACAGGTAGCCGTCGGCGTCGAGGTGGCCGATGTCGCCGAGGGTGAAGAGGTCGCCGACGCGCGAGCGTTCCGTTTTGGCGCGGTCGCGGTGGTATTCGAACGACGAATCGCCCATCTTCAGGTACACCGTGCCCACTGAGCCGGGAGGCAGCTCGGCACCCGAGTCGTCCAGGACGCGGACGGTGGAGCCGGGCCACGGCAACCCCACCGAACCCGGTTTGCGCAGCCACTCCGCACCGTTGATCACGGTGCCGCCGCCTTCCGTGGCGGCGTAGTACTCGGTGACGACGGGGCCCCACCAGTCCAGCATCCGCCGCTTCACCTCGAGCGGGCACGGGGCGGCGCCGTGGATCATGACGCGCAGCGAAGACAGGTCGTGGCGCGACCGCACGTCGTCCGGCAACGCCAGCAGGCGGCGGAACTGCGTCGGCACCATGTGGCTGTGCGTCACGGAGTACCGCTCGATCAGGCGCAGCATCTCCTCGGCGTCCCAGCGGTCCACCAGCACCGCGGTGTGCCCCAGCTGCACGGAGATCGCGACGAAGTTCAGCACCGCCGTGTGGTAGAGCGGCGACCCGCACAGGTGCACGTGGTCGTCGAACGGCGCCAGCCCGAAGATCCCGAAGAACCACGTCGACGCCGCCGGCACCTGGTCCGGGTCGGCGCCCGTCAACGGCCGCCGGACGCCCTTGGGCCGGCCCGTGGTGCCCGAGGTGTACAGCATCGGCGAACCCGCGGTCCGCTCCGACGGCCGCCCATCGCCCAGGCCCGCGCCCAGTTCCTCGATCCGCCGGAACCCCGGCACGTCGCCCACCGCGAAGCGCGCCGACGCGGGCAGCCCCGCCTCGTCCGCGGCCGCGACGGCCACGTCGGCGAACCGTTCGTGCGCCAGGAACGCCTTCGCCCCGCTGTCGGCGATGATGTACGCGACTTCCGGGCCCACCAGGTGCCAGTTGACCACCACCACGTACAGCCCCGACTGGATCGCGGCGAAGTACGCGGCCAGCAGTTCGTCACCGTTCGGCTGCAGCAGGACGACGCAGTCGCCGACTTCCAGCCCCAGCTCGCGCAGCCCGAGCGCGTAGCGGTTCGCCTTCGCCGCCAGCTCGCCGTAGGAGACCTCCCGGCCGTCGGGGTCCACCAGCGCCGTTCGGCCGGGCTCGGCCGCGGCGATCGTCCACAGTCCCAGGTCCATAACCCCAAATCTAGAACGCGTTACACATACGCACAACAGCTGTCTTGCCTCTGATTCGAGAACGTGTTTCACTCGAAGCCGTGACGGTCTCGGACACTCCGCTCTCGGCGCCGCTCGACGTCGGTTTCGACTACACCCGCTCGACCGGGCCCGTGCTCGGCCGCTTCGTCAACGCCCTGCGCGAGCGCCGGATCGAAGGCGTCCGCGGCAGCGACGGGCGCGTGCACGTGCCCCCACCCGAATACGATCCGGTGACGGCCGCGCCGCTCACCGAATTCGTGCCGGTGGCGGCAGAGGGGACGGTCGTCTCGTGGTCGTGGTGCGCGGAACCGCTGGAAGGACAACCACTTTCCCGCCCGTTCGCGTGGGTTCTGGTCAAGCTCGACGGCGCGGACACCGCGCTCCTGCACGCGCTGGACGCCGGCGATCCCACCGGAGTCCACACAGGACAGCGCGTCCGCGTCCGCTGGGCCGACGAGACCGTGGGCCACATCCGCGACATCGCCTACTTCCTGCCGGCCGACGCGCCCGAGACCGAACCCACCGAACCCCCGCCCCCGGTGGCGAAACGCGAAGACGGCGCCCCCGTCGAAGTCGTGATCACGCCCGTGCACCTGCACTACCGGCACTCCGCGTCTCCCGAAGAAAGCCGCTACCTGCGCGCGCTCGCCGACGGCCGGCTGATCGGCCAGCGCTGTCCCGCCTGCGAGAAGGTGTACATCCCGCCGCGCGGCGCCTGCCCCACCGACGGCGTGCCGACGACCGACGAGGTCGAACTGCCGGACACCGGGATCGTGACCACGTTCTGCATCGTCAACGTGCCGTTCCTCGGCCAGCGCATCAAACCGCCGTACGTCGCGGCCTACATCCTGCTCGACGGCGCCGACATCGCCTTCCTGCACCTCGTGCTCGGCTGTGCGGCCGAGGACGTGCGGATGGGCCTGCGCGTGCGCGCCGCGTGGCGCCCGCGTGAGCAGTGGTGGACGTCGCTGGAGAACATCAGCCACTTCGAACCCACCGGCGAGCCCGACGCGCCGTACGAATCCTTCGCCCACCACCTGTGAGGGGGTCGCATGCCCGAAGTCGCCGTCGCCGGGTTCGCGCAGGCACCGAACGTCCGCGAAACACCCGGCACCACCAACGGCGTCGAGATGCTCGTGCCGATCTTCGCCGAGGTGTTCGCCGCCACCGGACTGGCCAAGGAGGACATCGGGTTCTGGTGCTCCGGCTCGTCGGACTACCTGGCCGGGCGGGCGTTCTCGTTCATCGCGGCGGTCGACGCCATCGGCGCGTTCCCGCCGATCCACGAATCCCACGTGGAGATGGACGCCGCGTGGGCGCTCTACGAAGCGTGGCTGAAGATCCGCACCGGTGAGGTCGACACCGCGCTCGTCTACGGCTTCGGCAAAGCGAGCGCGGGACAGCTGCGCCGGGTGCTGGCGCTGCAGCTCGACCCGTACGTCGGCACTCCCCTCTGGCCGGATTCGCTCGCGATCGCCGGTCTGCAAGCCCGACTGGGCCTGGAAGCCGGGTTGTGGTCCGAAAAGGACCTGGCCGAGGTCGCGGCGCGAAGCCGCGCCGACGCCATCGGCAATCCGGCCGCGCAGCTGTCCGGAGAAGTCGACGCGGCGCGCCTGCTGGACACGCCCTACGTCGCGGATCCGTTGCGGGCACACGACATCGCGCCCGTCACCGACGGCGCCGCCGTGATCGTGCTGGCGAGCGCCGAACGCGCGAAGGACCTCGTGGACCGGCCGGCGATCCTCACCGGACTCGAGCACCGCGTGGACTCCCCCGTGCTCGGCGCACGCGACCTCACGCGCTCGCCCTCGACCGAAGCCGCCGCCCGCGTCCTCGACCTCGACGGCGTCGAGGTCGCCGAGCTGCACACTCCGTTCACCCACCAGGAGCTGATCGTCCGCGACGCGCTGGGCCTGGGTTCCGGCGTGCGGATCACGCCGTCGGGCGGCGCGCTCACCGGCAACCCGATGTTCTCCGCCGGGCTCGCCCGCATCGGCGAGGCGGCGGCACGCATCCACCGCGGCGAGGCCCGCAAGGCGCTCGCCCACGCGACGAGCGGCCCGGCCCTGCAGCAGAACCTCCTCGCCGTCCTGGAGGCACGATGACCAAGCAGCTCGCCGCCGTGCTCGGCACCGGCCAGACGCACCACCGCGCGAAGCGCACCGACGTGTCCATGCCCGGCCTGCTGCGCGAGGCGATCGACCGCGCGATGGCCGACGCGCAGGTCGGCTGGGACGACATCGAAGCCGTCGTGCTCGGCAAGGCGCCGGACTTGTTCGAGGGCGTGATGATGCCCGAGCTCTTCCTGGCCGACGCGCTGGGCGCGACCGGAAAACCGTTGCTGCGGGTGCACACCGCCGGGTCCGTCGGCGGCTCGACGGCACTCGTCGCCGCGTCGCTGGTCCAGGCGGGCGTGCACCGGCGCGTGCTGACGGTGGCGTTCGAGAAGCAGTCGGAGTCCAACGCGATGTGGGGGCTCTCGATCCTGCCGCCGTTCCAGATGCCGGTGGGCGCCGGCGCGGGCGGGTACTTCGCGCCGCACGTGCGCTCCTACCTCCGCCGCACGGGCGCGCCGCAGCACGTCGGGGCGATGGTCGCGGCCAAGGACCGGCGCAACGGCGCGCTCAACCCGTACGCGCACCTGCGCCAGGCGGACATCACCGTCGAATCGGTGCAGGCGTCGCAGATGCTGTGGGACCCGATCCGCTACGACGAGACGTGCCCGTCCTCCGACGGCGCGTGCGCGATGGTGCTGGGCGACGAAGCGGCCGGCGACGCCGTGCCGGGCGGAGCCGCGTGGATCCACGCCACGGCGATGCGCACGGAACCGACGACGTTCGCCGGCCGCGACCAGGTGAACCCGCAAGCCGGGCGTGACGCCGCGAAAGCGTTGTGGCGTGAAGCCGGGATCACCGATCCGCTGTCCGAAGTGGACGTCGCCGAGATCTACGTGCCGTTCTCGTGGTTCGAGCCGATGTGGCTCGAGAACCTCGGTTTCGCCGACGAGGGCGAGGGCTGGAAGGTCACCGAAGCCGGCGACACCGCGCTCGGTGGCCGGCTGCCCGTGAACCCGTCGGGCGGGGTGCTGTCGTCGAACCCGATCGGCGCGTCGGGCATGCTGCGGTTCTCCGAGGCGGCCAAGCAGGTGATGGGCCGCGCGGGCGACTACCAGGTCGACGGCGCGCGGGTCGCGCTCGGCCACGCGTACGGCGGCGGCTCGCAGTACTTCAGCATGTGGCTCGTGGGCTCGGCCAAACCCGGGTCGTGACCGGCTTCCTCAGGTTCGCGACCGGCGCCGGCCGCGCAACGCGAACACCGTGCCCAGCACGCCGAGGACGGCGCCGAGCGCGAGCGGACCGGCCGGGTTGTGCCTCGGCGCGACGACCGGCCGCAGCTCGGTCGGCGTCGGCGGCGGAACCGGTTTCGGCGGTGCGTCGCGCGCGGTGGCTGTCCACGCCGTGATGTACACGAGCATGCGCGCGATCAGCGAGATGAAGAACAACAGGCCGATCACCGAACCGAACGCGACCCCGGTCGGCGACACGCTGATCAAGCTCAGGTAGAAGCCACCGGCCTGCTTCAGCAGCTCGAAGCCGAGTGCCGCCGCGACCGCGCCGCGCATCGCGCTGCGCCAGCCGACCCGTTCGCGCGGCAGCCGCGTGAGCACCCACAGGAACACGAGCCAGTCGGCGGCCAGCGCCAGGGGAACCGACACCACCGACAGCACCGTGTGGCCCCAGCTCGTGTCCGCCACGCCGATCAGGCCCAGCAGGTAGTGCCCGACGGCCGTGCCGGACACGGTGATGCCGAACGACACCAGCAGCGCGGCCGCGAGCCCCAGGAGCGCGAGCACGTCGACGACGATCGTGCGCAGCAGTGGCTGGTCGGAGCGGTTCTGCCCGTACATCGCGGTGAGCGCGTCGCGCAGGGAGTTCATCCAGTTCCAGCCCGAGTAGAGCCCGACGACGAGGCCTGCGACCCCGACGCTCGTGCGCTGCTCCACGAAACCCGTCAGCAGGTCCGCGGCCTTGTCGCCGAGCGAGCCCGGGAGCGTGCCGGAGATCGCGTGCAGCAGCTGGTCGAGCAGCTGGGGCTGCGACGCCAACACGAAGCCCGCGGCCGAGGACGCCAGCATCAGGATCGGCACGAGCGAGAGCAGGCTGAAGTAGGTGATCGACGCGACGTAGTGGTAGCCGCCGTACTCGAGGTACCGGTTCGTCGCGAGGGCGAGGTGGTCGAGCCACCGGTACCGGGCACGCGCGCGGGCCCACCGGCTCGGCCCAGGCAATTCACGGTTCACGGTCACTGTCTACCCAGCCGCGGCCGGGTTTGTCGCACCGGACCCGCATTCAGTCCAGGACGACCGGTTTGTGCGGGTCGTCGGGCGGCAGCGCGCCGTCGGCCGTCGCGAAGACGGTGGCGCCGAGGAATTCGAGCTCGCAGCCGAGCGGGGTGAGGAACGCGGTGTCGGCGGCGTCGCGACCGGTGGCGATCCGCAGCATCGTCCGGCGCGGCGCCCGGCGGGTCGCGTCGAACACCAGCCAGCGGCCGCCCACGCCGGCCTCGAACACGGCGTGGAAGTCCATCGGCACCAGGCCGGGTGCGTAGACGGTGGTGAACCGGGCGGGGATGTCCGCGACGCGGCACAGCGCGATGCACGCGTGGGCGAAGTCGCGGCAGGCGCCGACGCCCGCGCGCAGCACTTCGGCGGCGTCGCGGCCTTCGCGGGCTCTCGCGACGTACTCGAGACGTTCGTGCACGTGGTCGGTGATGGCTTGCACGCGAGCGCGGTCGTCGGCGTGCCGCGCCAGGTCGAGCCCGGGCATGCGGTCGGCCGGGCAGTAGCGGCTCGGGCGGGTGTAGCGCGCGAGGTCGGCGAGCGTCACCGGTTCGGCGCAGCTGCGGTGCAGCGTCCGTTCACCGTGGTAGGTGACGAGGTGCTCGCCCGCCGCGAGGTCGAACACCTCGGCCCGCGTGCCGTGGTCGAGCTCGGCGGCGCGGGGGCAGCCGGCGGCGGTGACGGCCAGCTCGTCGGCGTCGGCGTGCACGGCGGCGACCGAGATCGCGGCGAGACCGGGTTTCGTCACCCGGACGCCGAACTCGACGTCGACGCACACGCGGTGGGTCACCCGGCCATCATGCCGGTTTCCGGCGGATCAGGCGTATCGGACCTGGTAGTGCTTGATGCCGTTGAGCCAGCTCGAGCGCAGCCGCTGCGGCGGGGCGGCCTCGGAGATGCCCGGCATGACGTCGGCGATCGCGTTGAAGATGAGGTCGATCTCCAGCCGAGCGAGGTTGGCGCCGAGGCAGTAGTGCGAGCCGGTGCCGCCGAAGCCGACGTGCGGGTTGTCCTCGCGGAAGACGTCGAAGCGCTCCGGCTCGGCGAAGACTTCGGGGTCGAAGTTGGCGGAGCTGTAGAACATGCCGACGCGGTCGCCCTTGCGGATGTGCGCACCGCCGAGGTCGGTCTCGCGCGTGGCGGTGCGCTGGAACGCCACGACGGGCGTGGCCCAGCGCACGATCTCGTCGGGCGCGGTCTTGGGCCGGGCCTCGCGGTAGGCCGCCCACTGCCCGGGGTGGTCGAGGAAGGCCTTCATGCCGTGGGTGATGGCGTTGCGCGTGGTCTCGTTGCCCGCGACGGCCAGCAGGATCACGAAGAAGCCGAATTCGTCGGAGCCGAGGGCTTCGCCGTCGACGTCGGCCTGCACGAGCCTGGTGACGATGTCGTCGACCGGGCAGCGGCGGCGTTCCTCCGCCATGTTCCAGGCGTAGCCGACCAGTTCGGCCGACGCGGTGAGGGGTTCGAGCTCGTACTCGGGGTCGTCGTAGGCGACCATCTGGTTGGACCAGTCGAAGATCTTCATGCGATCTTCCTGCGGAACGCCGATGAGCTCGGCGATGGCCTGCAGGGGCAGCTCGCACGCGACGTCGGTGACGAAATCGCCTTCGCCCTTCTTCCGCGCTTCGGCGACGATGCGCTCGGCGCGTTCGCGCAGCGTGTCTTCGAGCTTGGCGATGGACCGCGGGGTGAAGCCCTTCGAGACGATGCGGCGCAGCTTGGTGTGCTGCGGGGCGTCCATGTTGAGCAGCACCAGGCGGTTGGCGTCGAGGTTCTCCGCCGTCATCCGGTCGTCGAAGCGGATGATGGCGGTCTTCTCCCACGACGAGTAGAGCTCGCTGTCGCGGGAGACCTCCTTGACGTCGGCGTGGCGCGTGACGACCCAGTAGCCGTCGTCACCGAAGCCGGCGGTGTTGGGGCGCTGCGGGTTCCACCACACGGGCGCGGTTCGGCGGAGCTCGGCGAACTCCTCGAGGGGCAAGCGGTTCGCGTAGAGGTCCGGGTCCGTGAAGTCGAAACCGGCGGGCAAGAGCGGAGCGGCCACGGCTGCCTCCAGCACGGGATCGGCGGTGATTCGCGCACTGCAACACGTTCTACGATCCAGTAGAGCATACGGTGTTAACTCACGGAACCCGTTTTGGTGATACCCGTTTACTTTACCGATTCTGACCAGGTGAACGAGCGCTCAGTTGGCGAAGATCGAAATAGTGGGACAGCTGGGGATCCTTGCTTCTCATTGAAACCTGTTCTAGTTTTGAGGTGGTTTTCAACGGTGGGCGAAGGGGATTCCCGTGGGTGAACCGGTGATCGTGGCGGCGGTGCGCACGCCGATCGGCAAGCGCGGCGGCCGGCTTTCCGGCCTGCACGCAGCCGAACTCCTGGGCGCGGTGCACCGCGCGGTGGTGGAACGCGGCGGCGTCGATCCGGCGTTGGTGGAGCAGGTCATCGGCGGCGCGGTGACCCAGGCGGGCGAGCAGGCGGGCAACCTGACCCGCACGGCCTGGCTGCACGCCGGGCTCCCCGAGACGACGGGCGCCACCACCATCGACGCCCAGTGCGGCTCCGCGCAGCAAGCCGCGCACCTGGTGGCCGGACTCATCGCCGCGGACGCGATT
Organism: Amycolatopsis sp. NPDC051903; assembly: GCF_044452505.1. Taxonomy (NCBI): domain Bacteria; kingdom Bacillati; phylum Actinomycetota; class Actinomycetes; order Pseudonocardiales; family Pseudonocardiaceae; genus Amycolatopsis; species Amycolatopsis sp. NPDC051903. The sequence goes on from NZ_JBITBT010000022.1 coordinate 19,696, forward strand.
TCGGCCGGCGTGGCGTGCGGGGCGGAGTCGATGAGCCGGGTGCCGCTCGGCGCGAACCGGGGCGACTCGGTGGGCGCACCGCGACCGCCGTCGTGGTCGATCGACCTGCCGAACCAGTACGGCGCGGCGGAACGCATCGCCGTCCGCCGCGGCCTGACGCGGGCCGACGTGGACGCGTTCGGCGCCGCCTCGCAGCAGAAAGCCGCGGCGGCGTGGGCGGCCGGGCACTTCGACCGGGAGATCGTGCCGGTGAAGGCGCCGGACCCGGAGTCGGGCGAGACCCGGCTGGTGACGCGGGACCAGGGCCTTCGGGAGACCACTGTGGACGGTTTGGCGCGCTTGAAGCCCGTGCTCGAAGGCGGGGTCCACACGGCCGGCACGTCTTCGCAGATCTCGGACGGCGCGGCCGCACTGCTGATCATGGACGCCGCGCGGGCGCGGTCACTGGGCCTGCGCCCGCGCGCCCGCATCCTCGCCCAGGCGCTGGTCGGCGCCGAGCCCTACTACCACCTCGACGGCCCGGTCCAAGCGACCTCACGGGTGCTCGCGTCGGCGGGCATGACGATCGGCGACCCGGACCTGTTCGAGGTCAACGAAGCGTTCGCCTCGGTGGTCCTCTCGTGGCAGTCGGTGCACCAGCCGGACCTCGCCCGCGTGAACGTCAACGGCGGCGCCATCGCGCTCGGCCACCCCGTCGGCTCCACCGGCGCCCGCCTGCTCACCACGGCGCTGCACGAACTCGAACGCCGCGACGCCACGACCGCACTCGTCACCATGTGCGCCGGCGGCGCCATGGCCACCGCGACGATCATCGAACGCCTGTGACGGCAGAGTTTCCGCCCGCCGCGGAATCCGCGGCGGACTTACGCTGAGGCGATGAAACTGACCGCAACCGTGATCGGCGCCCCCGACCCGCGGGCGCTGGCGACGTTCTACCAAGCCCTCCTCGGCTGGACCCTCGGCGCGGACGAGCCGGACTGGGTCACCCTCCGCCCACCCGGCGGCGGGCCCGGCCTGTCGTTCCAGCTGGAACGCGAACTCGTACCCCCGGTGTGGCCGCCGAAGCCGGGCTACCAGCAGATGATGCTCCACCTGGACATCGAGGCGGACGATCTCGCGAAGGCCGGCGCGAAAGCCGTCGCCGCCGGTGCGCGGCTGGCGCAGTTCCAGCCGCAGGAACACGTCCGCGTGTACCTCGACCCGGCCGGGCACCCGTTCTGCCTGTGGGCTCAGCCCTGACCGGCCCTCCGGAGCGGGCCCGCCCGGGCGCCCCTTTACGACAACGGCTCGGTGACGATGCCGGGCGGTATCCGCTCCGGTTCGCGCCGCCACACGGCGGCGAAGGCGTGGGCGAGCCGCTTCGGAACCTCGACCTGCGCGCCACCTCCGTGGAAGTCGACGGTGACCAGGGTGGCGTCGACCTCCCACGGAACGCGGCGCAGCAGCTTCGCGTAGTCCGCACTCCGGGACACGAACCCGAGAACCCGCCGGGCGCCGAGCCGCTGCACCTCGTACTGGAGCGCGGCCTCGAGCGTGCCGGGCGGCCAGTCACGCAGGTGGAGTTTGCGGTCGTAGCAGGCGATCGGCTCGTCCGCCCTCGCGACGCCGTAACCACCGCTGAGGATGAGCAGCCGTCCGGACGCCGCGGCGTCGGGCAGCGCGTCGCCGACGTGGCGGTAGAAGTGGCCGTGGTAGCGCTGCCAGGCGGGCAGCTGCGTCCGGTCGTCGACGGCCGAGCGGGGCAGGAGCTCCTCGCGGGCCCGGAGCAGCTCGTCCGGCCAGTCGGCGCGAGTCGCCGTGCGCGGACTGCCGCCGGTGACCTTGGCCTTCGACGGCCCGATGATCAGCAGGGTGCCGGGCTCGTCGACCAGGTCTTCCGCCAGACGCATGCCCGCATTGAACCACCCGGCCCAGTGACGGGACCGCGGGCGGCGCGCCGGACCCGGCCGGGTCCGCGCCCACCCGAATCCGGCGCGGCCGAAACCCGTACCCGACCGGCAGCCTCGCCGGGCCCTGAAAAACTCAGCCCAGCACGGTTTTCTCCGCCGGCCCGTTGTCCGGGCGGGCGAAGCGGACCCAGGCGCCGCCGTCGTGCCAGGATTCGACGAAGAGGGTGTTGTCGGCGACCCACGTGTAGACCGCTTCCTGGATGTCGAGGTGGAAGAGGTGACTCGCCGGGTCCACGCCGAGGCGGGCGACTTCGTCGGGTGCGGTGATCTCCTCCGCGACACCCGCGAGCTTGGCGTCGCCCTCGCCGCCGTCTTCGATGCCCGGGTAGGCGTGCACCGCGAACCGGCCGTCGCGGCGCAGGTCGCGGGCCTTGACGGCGCCGAGCATCGAACCGATGTAGAGGCGCCCGTCGTCGCGGAAGTCGACTTCGGAGCCGCTCACGCGGGGCGAGCCGTCGCGGCGGAGGGTCGCCAGGACGTGCGACTCGCCGGCCGTGAAACGTCTGTGCACGTGGTCCGCGAGCGACGGAGCCGCCGCCGCGAAGCTCTGCCAAGTGGTCATGCGCGCCAGTCAAGCACCCGGCACCGACAGAACTAAGCGCCGTACACCGGTTCGGGTGAGGTCGCGGCGGCCAGCAGCGAAGCCACCACGGGCCCCAGCTCCCCCGGTTCCCACCGGGATCCCTTGTCCCGCGCCGGGCCGTGGCGCCAGCCGTCCGCCACCGCCACGCGTCCACCGTCCACTTCGAACACCCGGCCCGTCACGCCGGCGGCTTCGAGGGAACCCAGCCACACCACCAACGGCGACACGTTCTCCGGTGCCATCGCGTCGAACCCCGACGCCGGTGCCGCCAGGTCGAACGTCCCCTCCGTCATCCGCGTCCGCGCGGCCGGCGCGATCGCGTTCACGGTCACGCCGTAGCGCCCCAGCTCCGCCGCGGCCACCGAAGCGAGGCCCAGGATCCCCGCCTTCGCCGCCGAGTAGTTGCCCTGTCCGACGCTGCCGAGCAGCCCCGCGCCCGAACTCGTCATCACCACCCGTGCGTCGCGCGCCCGGCCAGCCTTCGCCTCGGCACGCCAGTACTCCGCCGCGTGCCGCAGCGGCGCGAAGTGCCCCTTCAGGTGCACCCGCACCACGGCGTCCCACTCGTCCTCCGCGAGGTTCACCAGCATCCGGTCGCGCAGGAACCCGGCGTTGAGCACCAGCACGTCCAGCGAACCGAACGCCGCGACCGCCGCGGACACCAACCGCTCGGCGCCCGCCCAGTCGGCGACGTCGTCGGTGTTCGCCACCGCTTCCCCACCGGCGGCGCGGATCTCCGCCGCCACGAGCGAAGCCGGCCCCGCCTCACAGCCGGAGCCGTCCAGGCCCGCCCCGACGTCGTTCACCACGACGCGCGCGCCCTCGGCCGCGTACGCCAGCGCGTGCGCCCGCCCGATCCCGCGCCCGGCCCCGGTGACCACCGCGACCCGTCCGTCGACCAGTCCCACGTTCACTCCCCTCGCAAGTACGCCGGCGCTTCGCCGCCGCCGTGCACCGCCAGCCGCGCCCCGCTCACGTAGGAAGCCAGCGGAGACGCCAAGAACACCGCGCACGCCCCGACTTCCGCCGGTGTCGCCAGCCGGCCCAGCGGCACGGTCGCGCTCACGCCGTCCGAGTAGCGCGCGGTTTCCGTACGCACCATCCCGACGTCGAGCGCGTTCACCCGCACCTTCGGCGCCCATTCGACGGCGAGCGTCGCCGTGAGGTTGTCCAGCCCCGCTTTCGCCGCGCCGTAGGCCGCCGTCCGCGGTGACGGCCGCAGTGCGCTGACACTGCTGACGTTCACGATCACGCCACCCGTGTCCTGCCGCTGCATCACGGCGTTCGCCGCCTGCGCCACGCCCAGCGGCGCCAAGAGGTTGAGCGCGACGACCTTTTCGTGGAACCGCGGCGACGCCGTGGCCGTCTCCGCGAACGGCGCTCCCCCGGCGTTGTTCACCAGCACGTCCAGCCGCCCGTGCCGCCGCAGGACTTCCGCGACCACCGCGTCGACCGCGGCCGGCTCACGCACGTCGCAGGCCAGGAAGTCCTCGCCGGCCCCGGATCGCGCGCAGGTCACCACGCGCGCCCCCGCCTCGCGGAAGCTCGCCACGATCCCGGCACCCACGCCGCGGGTCCCGCCGGTGACCAGCACGACGGCACCGTCGAGCCGAAGATCCAGTGCCACTTCGGACCTCCCGCCGCGTCGCCGTTGCCGTGCTAACGTACCAAGCAAGTGCTAGGTTTGTAACCCGTCAGAGGTGACCATGACCGTGTCCACGCACTCCCCGGAACCCGGCGTCGCCGTGGTGACGGTCGACGCTCCCCCGGTCAACGCGCTGACGGCGCACGGCTGGTTCGCCCTCGCCGACGCCGTCGCGCAAGCCGGGCGCGATCCCGCCACCCACGTCGTGGTGCTGCGCGCCGAGGGCCGCGGGTTCAACGCGGGCGTCGACATCAAGGAGATCCAGCGCGACCCCGGCCACGACGCGCTCATCGGCGCCAACGAGGGCTGCGCCGCCGCGTTCGCGGCCGTGTACGACTGCGCGGTGCCGGTGATCGCGGCCGTGCAGGGGTTCTGCCTCGGCGGCGGGGTCGGGCTCGCCGGCAACGCCGACATCGTCGTCGCCAGCGAGGACGCCGAGTTCGGCCTGCCCGAAGTGGACCGCGGCGCCCTCGGTGCGGCGACGCACCTCGCGCGGCTCGTCCCCCAGCACCTCATGCGCGCGCTGTACTACACGGCCGAGACGATCTCCGCGAAGCAGTTGCACCACCACGGTTCCGTGTACGCCGTCGTTGCGCGCGAAGACCTCGACGCAACGGCGCGGGAGCTGGCTCGCCGCATCGCCGCGAAGGACCCGCGCGTGATCCGCGCGGCGAAGCAGGCCATCAACGGCATCGACGTGCAGCCCGTGCACCGCAGCTACCGCTTCGAGCAGGGCTTCACCTTCCAGCTCAACCTCGCCGGCGTGTCCGGCGCCGCCCGGCAGAAGTTCCTCGACGGGGAGGGAAAACCGTGACCGACAAGCGGACGACCGCCGACGAGGTGGTCGCCGAACTGCGCGACGGCATGACGATCGGCGTCGGCGGCTGGGGTTCGCGGCGCAAGCCGATGGCGCTCGTGCGCGCGATCCTGCGTTCGCCGCTGACGGACCTCACCGTGGTGTCCTACGGCGGTCCCGACGTGGGCCTGCTCGCCTCGGCCGGCAAGCTGCGGCGGCTGGTGTTCGGGTTCGTCACGCTCGACTCGATCCCGTACGACCCGTGGTTCGGCCGCGCCCGGGAAGCCGGCGCGTTCGCGGTGACAGAGTACGACGAGGGCGTGCTCGGCACCGCGCTTTCGGCTGCGGCGCAACGGCTTTCGTTCCTGCCGACCCGGGCCGGCCTCGGCTCCGACGTCGTCGCGCTCAACCCGCACCTGCGCACGATCCGCTCGCCGTACGCCGGCGAAGAGGAACTGCTCGCCGTGCCCGCGCTGAAGCTCGACGCGGCGCTCGTGCACCTCAACCGCGCCGACGCGCGCGGCAACGCCCAGTACCTCGGTCCCGACCCGTACTTCGACGAGCTGTTCGCCCTGGCCGCCGACCGGTGTTACGTGTCCGCCGAACGCGTGGTCCCCACGGCGGACCTCACCGCCGCCGCCCCCGTGCAGAGCCTGCTGCTGAACCGCGCGAACGTGCACGGCGTCGTCGAAACCCCGCACGGCGCGCACTTCACCAGCGCGGTGCCGGACTACGGCCGCGACGAGAACTTCCAGCGCCACTACGCGAATTCGGCCAAGGATCCGGGAAAGTGGCCCGCGTTCGCCGACCGCTTCCTCTCCGGCGACGAGGCGGCCTACCAACGGGAAGTCGCCCGGTTCGCCGGGGAGGCCGCGTGAGCGACGTGACCCGAGCCGAGTACGCGGTGATCGCGTGCGCCGAACTGTTCCGCGGCGACGGCGAAATCCTCGTCAGCCCCATGGGGTACGTCCCGGCGCTCGGCGCGAAGCTGGCGCGCCTGACGTTCGAACCCGACCTGCTGCTCAGCGACGGCGAAGCGCAGCTGGTCGACCGCGACGGGCGCGTCGAAGGCTGGCAGCCGTTCCGGAAGGTGCTCGACACCGTGGTGCCGCACGGGAAGCGGCACGTGGTGATGGGCGCCAACCAGCTCGACGGCGAGGGCAACCAGAACATCTCCGCCATCGGCCCGCACGCGAAGCCGGCGAAGCAGCTCCTCGGCGTGCGCGGCGGTCCGGGCAACACCGTGAACCACCGCACGAGCTACTGGGTGCCGCGGCACAGCCGGCGCGTGTTCGTGGACCACGTGGACGTGGTGTCCGGCGTCGGCTACCCCCGCGCGCACGCGCTTTCCCTGCCCTACCACGACGTCCACCGCGTCGTGACCAACCTGGGCGTGCTCGACTTCGGCGGCGCCGGCCACGCGCCCCGGCTGCTGCACACCCATCCGGGGGTGTCCGTCGACGAGGTCCTCGCCGCGACGTCGTTCCCGCTCGACACGGCGCACACGCGGCCGACGCGCGAGCCCACCGGCGAAGAGCTGGCGCTGCTGCGCGAGGTGCTGGATCCGAAATCGCTGCGGGACAAGGAAGTCCCGTCGTGAAGACCGCTTTCACGGAGCTCGTCGGCGTGCGCCACCCCGTGGTGCAGACCGGCATGGGCTGGGTCGCGGGCCCGCGCCTGGTGTCCGCGACGGCGGAAGCGGGCGGCCTCGGCATCCTCGCGTCGGCCACCATGACCTACGACGAACTCGCAGCCGCGATCAAGGAAACCAGGAGCCGCACGGTGAACCCGTTCGGCGTCAACCTCCGGGCCGACGCCGAAGACGCCGGCCGGCGCGCCGATCTGCTCATCGCGGAGGGCGTGCGCGTCGCGTCCTTCGCGCTCGCACCGAAGCGTGAGCTCATCACGAAGCTCAAAGACCACGGGATCGTCGTGCTGCCGTCGGTCGGGGCGGCGCGGCACGCGGAGAAGGTGGTGGCGTGGGGCGCCGACGCCGTGGTGGTGCAGGGCGGCGAGGGCGGCGGCCACACCGGCGGCGTCGCGACGACGTTGCTCCTGCCCGCGATCCTCGACGCGGTCAACGTCCCGGTGGTCGCCGCGGGCGGTTTCTTCGACGGCCGCGGGCTGGCGGCCGCGCGGGCCTACGGCGCGGCCGGGATCGCGATGGGCACGAGGTTCCTGCTCACGCGCGAAAGCACCGTGCCCGACGCCGTGAAGCAGCAGTACCTCGACCGCGACCTCGGTGGCACCGTCGTGACGCGCAAGGTCGACGGGATGCCGCACCGCGTGCTGCGCACGGAGCTGGTCGACGCGCTCGAAAAGTCCGGGCCGCTCACCGGGTTCGCGCGCGCCGCCGTGAACGCGGCGCGGTTCCGGCGGCTGTCCGGGCTTTCGTGGGGCGCACTCGTGCGCGAAGGCCTGCGGTTGCGCCACAGCGGCCGCACCCGGGCTCAGGTGCTGATGGCCGCGAACACGCCGATGCTGCTGCGCGCGGGTCTCGTCGACGGCGATCCGGCGGCGGGGGTGCTGGCGTCGGGGCAGGTCGCCGGGCTGCTGCGCGACCTGCCGAGGGTCGCGGACTTGATCGAGGGGATCGTGGCCGACGCGGAGGCGATCCTGCGCCGCCTCGGCGACGGCTGTTGTGCTTGACTTCAAGGCATGATCCCGGAAAGCCGCTGCCCGGTCGCGGAGGGCGAGCTCGCCGTCCGCGTCGGCGGCGAGGGCCCGATGCTGCTGCTCATCCCCGGCGGGACCGGGGGCGCCGACGCGTACCGCGCGCTCACGAAGCAGCTGCAAGCGGATCACACCGTGGTCACCTACGACCGCCGCGGCCACTTCGCCAGCACCGACACGACCGCGGGCCCGGTGCCCGTTTCGCTGCAGGCGGACGACGCGCTGGCGGTGCTCGACCACGTCGGCGCCGGGTCGATCCCTGTGTTCGGCACCAGCGCCGGGGCGCTCATCGGCCTCGACCTCGTGGCGCGCCACCCCGGCCGCGTGTCCGTGCTCGTCGCGCACGAACCGCCGGCCGTGCAGCTGATGCCCGACGCCACCGGCTGGCTCGAAGCCGCGCACGAACAGGTGCGGCTGGCCCGTTCGGGCGACCTCATGGGCGCCGTGACGCGCTTCTCCGACGGGATCGCGGGCGCCGCGCTGCCCGACCTGCCCCACCTGCGGCTCCCCCACGAAGCCGACTGGCTGCGGCTGTTCGACCGCGAGCTCGCCGAGTTCTTCGACTACCTGCCCGACCTGCGCGCGCTGCGGCGAGCGAGCACCGAGATCGTGCCCGTGGCCGGCGAAGGCAGCCGCGGCCGTTACCACTACCAGCCGGCGAAGATCCTCGCGCTCGAGCTGGGCCTGCCGTTCGCCGAAGTGCCCGGCGCGCACCTCGCGCCGCAGCGCAACGCGCCGAAGTTCGCCGCGGCGCTGCGTGAGCTCCTGTCGTCGGTCACCGACTGATCACCACGTGACCGGCAGCCGCGCGAACTCCGTGTGGCTGACGTCGACCCGCCGCTCCAGCTCACCGGGCGGGACGGCGAGGCGGATCCCGGGCAGGACGCGGGGCAGCGCGGTGAAGACCGCCCGCAGCTCCAGCCGGGCCAGCGGCGCCCCGAGGCAGTGGTGCGGACCGTGCCCGAACGCGAGATGGCCGCGCGCGTCGCGGCGGATGTCGAACGCGGCGGGGTTCTCGAACACGGTCTCGTCGAGGTTGGCCCGCACCGCGCTCAGCAGCACGAGGTCACCGGTGCGCACGGTGTGGCCGCCGGTCTCGAAGCAGGCGCTCGCGCGGCGCGGGCGGCCGCCGGTGAGCGGGGACTTCAGCGGCAGCCGCAGGATCTCCTCGACGGCGCCCGGCACGAGCGCCGGGTCCGCCCACAGCGCGGCCCGCTGGTCCGGGTGCGTGTCGAGCAGCACGAGGCCCTTGTCGATCGCCGTCGTGGTGGTGACGTGGCCCGCGTACAGCAGGATTTTCGCGTGGCGGGCGGCTTCTTCGGGTGTGACCTCGCGGACGAGTTCGGACAGCACGTCGTCCGCGGGGTGCGCGCGCTTGAAGCGGGCGACCTCGGTGAGGTCCTCGCCGGGCGGGGTGCCGAGGAGCCGGCGGATCACCAGGTCCGGGAACGGAGCGGAGAAGGCCGCGTGGAAGTCGACCGGCGGGGTCAGCTCCGCGAGCAGCCGGTGCGCGAGCGCGTCGATCTCGGGTTCGAGGCCCGCCATGCGCCGGACGGAGAACGCGCCGGTCAGCAGGCGCCGCATCCGGCGGTGCTCGGCGGGGTCGCGCGCGGGCAGCGGTTCGAGGAGCGGCTCGGCGAAGAGCCGCTTGACCTCGGCGTGCCCGGTGACTACCCACGGCTCGCTCACGCCGCACGCAGCCGGTTGCGGTAACCCAGCACGGCCAGCAGCCCGACGGCGATCACGGCCCAGCCGACGGGCCGGCCGACGGCGACGAACGTCGTGGTCGGCAGCCAGATCGCCAGCACCAGCAGCACCCCCGCGTGCACGGTGAGCAGGCCACCGACGAGCCCCGTCATCACCGTGATGCCCTTCCGCTGCTCGGGCGCGGCCTCCCGGCCGGTGAAGCGGTGCACCAGGAGCAGCACCGGCTTCCCGATCAACGCCGACCCGAGCAGCACGAGCCCGACCGGGCCGGTGAACACCGCTTCCTGCAGTTTCAGCACCAGTTCACTGCCGCCGGTGAGCGCCAGCACGATCAGCATCACCACGAACCCGGCGACAGCCACGACGCCGATCGGGTCCACCCGGCGTCGCACCGCGAAGCCGCCGACGGTCACCAGCAGCGGGATCGCCGCCGAGATCGCCAGCGCCACCACCTCGCTCCCGACGACGGGTTTGAGCAGCAGGTACACCACCAGCGGCACCACGACGTTCCCCACGAGGCTCGGCACCAGCCGGCGCAGCAGTTCGGGTTTCACAGCAAGCCCTCCCGTTCGGTGAAGCGGACCCGCTCAGCGTGGCCGCGACGAGGGAGCTTCCGCGTCGGCGCCAGGGTGGGACTTGCGCGTGCACCCTGGGGTGGAGTCAGGCGGTCTTGGTCTCCGCCCGGCGCAGGAGCCCGGCGCCGGCCGCGGCGATCAGCAGCCACACGAACCCGGCGGGTGCCAGCGAGTCGCCCGCCAGACCGAGAGCCGCCGGGATGACCAGGCCCGGCACGAGCGTCACCAGCGCCCACCGCACCCCGCGGCCCGCGGCGAAGCCGGCGAGGGACCCGATCACCGCGAACGCGGCGACGCAGCCGCAGAGCAGCCAGCGGGTCCCGGTGGCCACGTGGCCGTGGTCGACGGACTCGACGGCGTCGCCGAGCCCACCCGCGAAGACGGCCAGGAGCCCGGCCACCAGGCAGTGCAGCGGCAGCAGCAGGCGGGGGCCGAGTACGTCCGCGGCGAGGTACGGGATCCCGCCGAAGCCCCGGTTCAGCGCGGTGCCCCAGAGCGTGGCGAGCAGCGCCAGTGCGGCGATCACCGTCCAGTACAGCCGCGCGTTCCATTCAGGGGTCGAGGCCATCGCGTCGGTGACCGTGAGGACCCCTTCGCCGAGCACGATGATCGTGAACAGGCCCAGGCGCTCACCGAAGTGGACGGTGTCGAGGCGGGCGAGCGTCGGGCGCTGGACCGGACCTTCGCGGGTGGCCATCCGCGCGGTCAGGTTGGCGACGAGCCGATCGCCCGAAACGGCGAACGTGATGACCAGGTCGAGCGCCAGCCCGAGCGCCCACAGGCCGTAGCGCCACGGGCTCTCGACCCAGAAGGACACGAACCACGGCACGACGCCGAACCCCAGCTGCGCCACCGGCCAGTCCACGACGATCCGCACCCCGCCGCGGCGGTTCTCCCACACGCGGTCGGCCAGCACACGCACGCCGATGTAGGCGCCGGCGAACACCTTCGCGTGCTCCCCCTGGATGTCCGGAACCGACGCGGCCATGAAGGCCAGGCCCACCATCGCGAGCAGCACCGGGAGCGTCCGCGCGGCGCCCTTCGCGACGTTGCCGTAGACCGTGAAGCACATCCACGCCGTCCAGAACGCGAGGAAACACACCACGTACAGCCCGACGTCACCCCACGAAGTGCTGCCGTGCACCAGGTGCGCCAGCTGCGCGACGCCGGCGACCGCCACCAGGTCGAAGAAGAGCTCGAGCCAGGACGCGTGCCGTTCTTCCCCGGTCGTGGGCGTTTCAGTTGTGGGTGTTTCGGTCATGGCCGCCAGTATGGCCTCCGGCTGATCTACACCCGGGGGTTGACGACCGGCGCGTTTTCCGCGGCTACCGTCGATCGGGTGGCCGAACCCCTCGCGAGCGAGCACCGGTGGCGCCGTCCCGTGGCGGTGCTCGTCCTGGCGCTGCTGACGTGGCTCGCGGCCCAGACCGAACCGCGCCCGGCGCTGCACGGCCCCGGGCTCGGCGTGCTGCTCGGCCTGCTGGGCCTGCTGCTCGGCGGCGCGGTGCTCGTCGTCCCGCAGCGGCGCCTGCCGGTGCCGGCGGAGGTGGCGCTGTTCGTGCTCGTGCTGGGCAGTTCGCTGACGCTCGTGTGGCTCGAGCCCAACGGCACCGGGTTCTTCGGCGGTTTCCTGCTGGCGGGCACGGCTTCGGGGCGGATGAGCGCGCGGGCCGGGGCGGTGGTCACCGGGCTCGGGGTGGCGGCGCTCGTCGGGGCGAGCCTGTTCGGCGCGCCGCACGCGGTGGTGCCGACCGCGCTCAGCGCGCTCGGCATGCTGGCGTTCTACCGGCTCGGCCTCTACACCCGGAAGCTCCGGGAACGCACGGAGGAGCTGGAGCAGACCCGTGCGGCCCAGGTCCGCGCGGCCGCGCTCGCCGAGCGGCAGCGGCTCGCGCGCGAGATGCACGACGTGCTCGCCCATTCGCTGTCCGGGCTCCTGCTGCACCTCGAAGGCGCCCGCCTGCTGTCCGTCCACAGTGGAGCCGATCCGCGGCTGACCGACGCCGTCGAGCGTGCGCACCAGCTGGCGCAGAGCGGGCTCGGCGAGGCGCGCCAGGCGATCGGCGCGCTGCGCGGCGAGGACCTGCCGGGCCCGGAGCGGCTGCCGGTGCTGGCCGCCGAGTTCGAACGCGACACCGGGATCCCGTGCGGGCTCGTCGTGAGCGGCTCGGCGCCGGAGCTCGCGGCGCAGACGCGGCTGACGCTGTACCGGGTCGCGCAGGAGGCGCTGACGAACGTGCGCAAACACGCGAAAGCCGACCGCGTCGACCTGCGGCTGACGTACGAGCCGGGCGGCACGCTGCTCACCGTCGAGGACCTCGGCCGGCCGGGCACCGCGCCCGGCGACCACGGCTACGGGGTGAGCGGCATGCGGGAACGCGCCGAGCTGCTGGGTGGCCGGCTCGACGCCGCGCCGACCGGCACGGGGTTCCGGGTGAGCCTGTGGGCCCCGGCGTGATCCGCGTGCTGGTGGCCGACGACCAGCGCGTCGTCCGCGACGGCCTGTCGATGCTGCTCGGGCTGCTGCCGGGCGTCGAGATCGTCGGCACGGCTGCCGACGGCGACCAGGCGGCCGAGCTGGCGGGTGAGCTCAAACCGGACGTCGTGCTGATGGACCTGCGCATGCCCCGCTGCGACGGCATCGAGGCCACGCGCCGCATCCGCAGCCACGACCGCGAGGTGCAGGTCATCGCGCTGACCACGTACGCCGACGACCGGTCCGTGCTCGACGCGCTGCAGGCCGGCGCCCGCGGTTACCTCACGAAGGACGCCGGTTCCGAAGAGATCCGCCGCGCGCTGAGCCAGGTGACGCGCGGCGCGGCGGTGATCGATCCGGCGGTGCAGCACCACCTCGTCGACGCGCTGACCTCCGGGGCGCCGCGCCCGGCGTCGCCCGCGCCAGACAGCCTGACTCCGCGCGAGGTCGACGTGCTCACCCTGATCGCCGACGGTCTGTCCAACACCGAGATCGCACAGCGGCTCTTCGTCGCGGAAGCGACGGTGAAGAGCCACATCAACCGGATCCTCGGCAAGATCGGCGCGCGCGACCGGGCGCAGGCGGTCGGCTACGCGTACCGCCACGGGCTGACTTCCGGGTGAGGACCGCCGTAGAGTCGGCCCATGGCTGAGCTCCTGGCGTGGTTGCTCGACAGCGATCCGGCCCTGCGCTGGCAAGTCGAACGCGACTTGGCCGGCGAACCTCCGGAGGTGTGGGAAGCGACGCGCGCCCGCGTCGCCACCGAAGGCTTCGGCGCGCGGCTGCTCGCGCTGCAGGACCCGGACGGCCAGTGGGCGGGCGGCACGTTCTTCCCCGCCGGGTTCCAAGGTTCGCCCGAAGACGGCCAGCCGTGGACCGCGACCACGTGGTCGCTCAACGCGCTGCGCGACTGGGGGGTCGACGCGTCCGTGCTGCGCGGCACGGCCGAACTGCTCGAAGCCAACAGCCGCTGGGAGTACGACGACCTCCCGTACTGGGGCGGCGAGGTCGACTGCTGCATCAACTCCTGGACCCTGTCCAACGGCCTGTGGCTGGGCGCGGACGTCGCCGGCATCGCCACGTGGTTCGCCGAGCACCGCCTGCCCGACGGCGGCTGGAACTGCGAGTGGGTCGAGGGCTCGACACGATCGTCGGTCCACTCGACCCTCAACGCCCTGAAGGGCCTGCTCGCCTGCCCCGGGGCCGACGTCCTGGCCGCCCGCCGCTCCGGCGAGGAGTACCTGCTGCGCCGCGGCCTCTTCCGGCGCCTGTCGACCGGCGAACCGGTGGCGCCGTGGGTTTCGCGGTTCAGCTACCCGTTCCGCTGGTTCTACGACGTCCTCAACGCCGCGGACTACTTCCGCACCGCCGCCCTCCTCGACGGCTCCGCCCCCGACCCCCGCATGGCGGACGCCATCGGCCTCATCCGCGCCGCCCGCCGACCCGACGGCACGTGGCTGCAGGCCCGCCGCCACCCCGGCCAGGTGTGGTTCGAGATCGACGCCCCGGCCGGGCAACCGTCGAAGTGGCTCACCTTCCACGCCACCCGCGTCCTCGACTGGTGGGACTCGGCGCAGGTCTGAACCCCCTTCGGGCAGGACTCGTTCCTCGCGGTGCCGACGAGACCAGAGCGCTCCCGACCTGACCAGAGCGGTTGCGTGCAGTCCGCGCCGGAAGACAAACCCCCGCCCTCCCGGGGCAGGGTTCCGGCAAAGTCTTGGGACTGGTCGTGGGGTGGGCACGGCCTCCGGCGATCATGTGATTGCCGAAGTCCCATGACCCCGGTTGCCTGACGTTGACGGCGACCGGGGGTGGGTCGCCGACCTGCGGCAGTACCTCTCCAAAGTGGCCGATCCGCGGCATCGACGGAGTACACACCCGCGGCGCCTACGTGTTCATCTTCAAAGAAAACCAGCACCGCCCCCACCGGCTGCCCGACACCCTGCCCTGGCACGAGATCCCCAGCCACGTCACCGAAAACCGTGGACACGGCTGCACCAAACACCGCACCACCCGACTCGCACTCCTGGACGATTTCCGCGTCTCCCCTATGGGCATTCCCAGACTTCGCGGAGCCGTGAGTCACCTCCGGAGCACCGTTCGCGGATCCCCACCAGACCAGCAGCGATCGGAGGCGAAGAACGCCACCCGACCGAGCGGACCACCCCGCCACGACCCATTCACAGCCCAAGCACCCGCCGCGCTCGGCTCTCCCCCGGATCCCGAACTCGCCGCGAAGGCACCCGACACCGTCGCAAGGCGCCGAAGCACCGTTCACTCGCCCGAGTGGACGAGCCTGCCACGGCGGGCGCGGCGGTGTAGGCCTGAGGTCAAGCCGCCGCCGAACGGAGTAACGCATGAAGCTGGGTCGGGCGCTCGCGCTGGCCGTCGTCCTCGTCGTCCCGCTCGCTGTGCCCGCGGGGGCCGAACCGCCGGGCCCCGAGACCGCCCGGGTGGCGCAGGCAGTGCGCGCCGGGACGCTCGGGCAGGACCACAGCGTGGCCGACGCGTGCACCGGTGTCCTGCAGGGACACCAGGTCGACCTCGGCTGCCTTACGAACCTGGTCACCCAGGACACCTCCGCGCACGATCCCCTCACCACGCCCGCCCCGGCCGGGTTCTCGCCGCAGGAGCTCGCGAGCGCCTTCCACCTCCCCGGCCCGAACTCCGGCGCGAGCGGCCTGGTCACGATCGTCGGCGTCGGCGCGTACCCCACGTTGGAGAGCGACCTCCAGACCTACCGCAGCCAGTTCGGCCTCCCGCCGTGCACCACCGCCGGCGGCTGCCTCAAGATCACCGATTACCACGGCGGCCCACCGCTCAAGCCGCAGAAGGCGTTGGCGCAGATCGAAGAGGCCTACGCCACCGAGACGGCGCTCGACGTCGACCTCGCGTCGGCCGCGTGCCCGAAGTGCCGCATCGCCATGGTCCAGATCCCGATGGACGTCTCGCGCCTGCTCAACGCCGTGCTGCTGCAACAGCCCGGTGAACTCGCCGACGACTTCGGCACCGCGGTGAGCTACGCGGCGAGCCTGCACTCCAGCGCGGTCAGCATGAGCTACGGCGTGCCCACCGGCGTGCAGGGCAGCTACCTCGGCACCGGCGCCCCGGCGCAGGCGCTGCACCACCCCGGCATGGCCGTCGTCGCCGCGTCCGGGGACAAGGGTTTCCTCGGCGGCTCGCAGCTGTGGCCGCAGGAGCTGCCGTGGGTGACGTCGGTCGGCGGGACGTCGCTGAGCGGCAGCAGCGGATCGTTCGTCCAGAAGGCGTGGGGCAGCCTGTTCACCCCGCACGGCGAACAGCAGCGCTGGGTCGGCGCCGGCAGCGGCTGCGCGCTCGACCTCGGGCCGGCGCAGGGCCAGCCCGCTGCGATCGCCGGCAACTGCTCGGGCCACCGCGCCGGATCCGACGTCTCCGCCGTCGCCGACCCGCTCACGGGTGTCGCCATCTACCGTTCCTACGCCCCGAACGGCGGCAAATCGGGCTGGCTCGTCGCCGGCGGCACGAGCGCGGCGTCGCCGTTCATCGCGGGCCTCTACGCCCGCGGCGGCCGACTGTCCGGTGTGGACGGTCCCAACACGTTGTACCGAGCCCCGAACGGCACCATCGCCGACGTGTCCGGCGGCTCCAACGCGCAGCACGGCGCCGCGGACTGCGCGCAGTTCAAGCCCGTGCTGTGCACGGCGGGACCCGGGTGGGACGGCCCGACCGGCCTCGGCGTGCCGGTCGGGCTCGGTGCGTTCTAGCGGTCAGACCGCGCGCACCCCGTCCTGCCACACCTCCCGCACGTTGCCGGCCAGCCCGCCGAAGTCGTACGCGTCCCCGGCGACCACCACGACGTCGGCGCGGTAGCCGGGCGCGAGCCGGCCCAGTTCGCCGTCGAGCCCGAGCAGCCGCGCGGCCGACGACGTCGTCGCCGCCAGCACGTCGGCGGGGCTCATGCCGCACGAGTGCATGAGCTCCAGCTCCTCCAGGTTCGTCCCGTGTGGACCGACCCCGCTGTCCGTGCCCATGGCGACCCGCACCCCCGCCGCCACGGCCCGGCGGACGGAGTCGGCGTGCACCTCGGCGACCTCCTTGGCCTTCTGCACCACGGCATCCGGCAGCGACGCACCCGCCGCCGCCGCGCGGATCACGTTCACCGGAGCCACGAGCGTCGGCACGAGCCAGGTGCCGCGCGCCAGCATCAGCTCGATGGCTTCGTCGTCGAGGTAGATGCCGTGCTCGATGGAGCGGATGCCGGCGCGCACGGCGTTCTTGATGCCCTCGGCGCCCTGCGCGTGGGCCATCACCGCGCGCCCCTGCATCTGCGCCTCCGTGACGAGCACGTCGAGCTCCTCCAGCGTGAACTGCGAGTGCCGCGGGTCGTCGCGCGGCGAGAGCACACCGCCGGTGGTGCAGACCTTGAGCACGTCGGCGCCCGCGCGCAGCAGCGTCCGCGCGACGCGGCGCATCTCGTCGGGTCCGTCGGCCCGCGCGTCGGGCCGGCCGGGGTGGGGCAGCGACAGCGGAACGCAGTGGCCCGAAGGCATCCAGCCGTCACCGTGCCCGCCGGTGGGGCTGATCAGGCCGATGGCGATCTGCAGCCGTGGCCCCGGGATGAGCCCGTCGTCCACCGCCTGCTTGATGCCGAGATCGGCGCCGGCGGCGTCGCGCACGGTCGTGATGCCGAGCTTGAGCGTGGTCCACAGGTTCCGCGCCGCCTCGTAGAACTGGTACGAGAACGGCTTCTGCACACGGGGCAGCAGTCCGAGGTCCGAGACGGTCACGTGCACGTGGCAGTCGAACAGCCCGGGCAGCAGGGTCGCGCCCGCGCAGTCGACGGCGCGGTCGCCGTCGAGGCCGGTGCCGACCTCGACGATCACCCCGTCTTCGATCACCACGTCGGCTTCGGCGGGTTCGCTGCCGGTGCCGTCGAACACCTTGCCGCCGGTGAACACCGTGCGGGTCATACCGGTTCTCCTGTCTTCACGGGAACTCCGGGCCGCGTCACGGCCCGTTCGACCAGCGTCGCCACGGCGAGCACCACGACGTTGGCCGCGAGCCCGATGAGGCCGACGTTCACGGTGCCGGCGAACTTCGTGTCGAAGAAGGTCAGCCAGACCACCACGATCTCCCCGGCGATGAGCCCGGCCAGCACCGGGCCCTTGCCCACGGGCACCCTCTTGAGGAAGCCCAGCAGGTTGGCCGGCGCGAGCTGCACCGAGCCGGAGTAGGTGAGCAGCAGCAGGTTCGCGAGCAAGTCGGGCCGGAAGATGCCGAGCACCAGCGCCAGCGCGCTCGCGAGCACGACCGTGCCGTGGTTGATCCAGAACTGCTTGCGCTCCCCGCGCACCCGCGCGATGTTGCGGGCCACGAGCGACGAGATGCCGATGAGGATGCCCGCCGCGGGCACCATCGCGGTGGCCGTCGCCGCGACGACCACGAGGCCGGTGACCCAGCCCGGCAGCGCGTCCTTGCTCAGCGTCAGCAGGACGCCGTTGGGATCGCTGCCCTTGCGCACCACGAGGATCGCCGCGAACCCGATGATCACCGGGAGCAGCAGGCACAGCTCGTAGATCGGCATCCACGTGTAGTTGCGCCGCAGCACCTTCGGGTCGCGGGCGGCCATCAGCGCGGGCCACGAGTGCGGCAGCGTCATCAGGCCGACGCCGATCGCGCTCACGAGCATGCTGGTGATGAACCACGTGTGGTCATTGGTGCCGGCGTGGATGAACAGCTTCTCCGGGTGCAGCTGCTCGATCTTGCGGAACACCCCGGACACGCCGCCGGCGAAGTGTGCGGGCACCGCGATGATCAGCACCACGAGGACGATGAGCATGATCGCGTCCTTGAAGTACGACGTCGCGGCCACTCCGCGCAGCCCGGCCCACAGCACGAACGCGACGATCAGCAGGCTGCCCACGACCATGCTCAGGTTGCCCGACGCCGTGTCGCCCGTGACGAGGCGGACGATCAGGCCCAGGCCGGTGATCTGCAGCTGCAGGTAGGGCAGCACGAAGATCACGCCGAGCACGGCCGAGAGCGTGCCGAGGAACTTGCTGGAGAAGCGGTCTTCGAGGAAATCGCCCTGCGTGAGGTAACCGCGCTCCTTGCCCATCCGCCACAGGCGTTTGGCCAGGAAGAACAGGACCACGTAGGCGATGGGCACGTACGGCAGCGCGTACATCGCCGCGACGCCGCCGGAGAACGCGAGCCCGGCCATGCCCAGGAAGGTGAAGGTGGTGAACACCTCGCCGGCCTGGAGGAACCACATCGTCAGCGCGCCGAACTTGCGGCCGCCGACGGTCCACTCGCTCAGGTCGGCCGCGGGCTTGCGGCGGCCGACGAACCCGAGCACACCGATGAGGACGATGCCGACGAGCGTGAAGGTGAGGATCATTCGTCGTCCCCCGCTCCGACGCGCGCCATCATGCGTTCGCTCAGCAGGAGGGCGGGGGTGAACATGAGGCACCAGAACGCGCCCCACACCAGCATCTTCGGCAGGCCGAGCCACAGCCCGGTGGAGTTGACGAACGGCAGGAACGGCATGAGGACCAGCGCGATCACGGGGATGATCGGCGGGAGGTGGTAGCTGCGCATGTGATCACGCTGCCAGGACCGCGAGCTGTCGGCACGCCAGCTCGGCGAGCAGGGTGGAGCCGTCGGCGAGCACGGAGTCGTCGAACGCGGCGCGCGGCGAGTGGTTGTTGGGCGCGGTGGCCGGGTCGTCCGAGCGCGACGCGCCGAGGAACACGAACGCGCCGGGCACCTTCGCGAGCACCCGCGAGAAGTCCTCGGAGCCCGTCATCGGCTGCGGCAGCAGAGCGAACCGCTCTTCGCCGAACACGTCGCGGACGGTGTCGGCGATGAACTCGTGGCCGGACTCGTGGTTCACGGTCACGGGGTACTCGGCGTCGTAGGTGATGTCGACGTCGACGCCGTGCGCGGCGGCGATGCCCTCGCACGCGCGGACGACCTGCGTGCGGATGCGTTCGCGGACCTCCGGGTCGAACGAGCGGACGGTCGCCTCGAACACGGCGTCGTCCGGGATCACGTTGCGGCGCGTGCCGGCGTGGAAACTGCCGACGGTGAGCACGACCGGTTCGAACGCGCCGAAGCCGCGGGTCATGCGCGTCTGGAGCGCGGTGACCATCTCGCACGCGGCCGGGATCGGGTCGCGGGACAGCTCGGGCGCCGAACCGTGGCCACCAGCACCGACGACACGCACCTTCACCGCGTCGGACGCCGCCATCAGCGGCCCGGGCCGGCAGGTGAACACGCCGCGCGCGTGGCGCGAAGACGAGACGTGCAGCCCGTAGGCGGCGTCGACCTGGCGCCCGGCCGCTGTGAGCACGCCCTCGTCGATCATGTAACTCGCGCCGTCGCAGCCCTCTTCGCCGGGCTGGAACATGAAGACGACGTCGCCGGCCAGGCGGTCGCGGCGGGAGACGAGCAGCTGGGCGGCGCCGACGAGTCCGGCCGTGTGCAGGTCGTGGCCACAGGCGTGCATCGCGCCGTCGATCTCGGACGAGAACTCCTCGCCGGACGCTTCGGTGACCGGCAGGGCGTCCATGTCGCCGCGCAGCAGCACGGTGCCGCCGGGTCCGCCCCCGCCGCGCAGCACGGCGGTGACGGAGGACAAGTCCCGGCCGAGCGTGAGCTCGAGGCCGAGGCCGTCGAGGGCCTGCAGCACCTTCTCCTGCGTGCGTGGCAGGTCGAGGCCGATTTCGGGGGTGCGGTGGAGGGCGCGGCGCAACGCGACCAGGTCGGGGCGGAGCGCTGCGGCGTCGGAGCGCAAGGACATGGGTCTCCTTCGCTGGAACATCGACATATGCTGGCCCGACGATGATGCGAGTGTCGAACGCTCCTGCCGGTCAGATCGCAGGAATCCGCCAGATCGACGCTGCCGGAGCGAAGGATCGGCCATGTTGAGCGAGAGCGACCTCAAACTCGTCGACGCGCTGCAGACCCGGCCGCGCGCCTCGTGGTCGGTGTTGGGCCAAGCGCTGGGCATCGGCGCCGTCACGGCCGCCCGGCGCTGGGAAACGCTCGTGTCGCGCGGGCAGGCGTGGCTCACCGCCTACCCCGGAGGCGAACTCGTGGCGCAGCTGGCGCTGGCGTTCGTGGAGATCGACTGCGCGTCCGGCGCGGCGGTGAAGGTGGCGCGGACGCTGGCGGCGGACCCGCACGTGGCGACGATCGAGTACGTCGCCGGCCACTGCGACCTGCACATCCACTTGGTGGCGCGGTCGCTGCGGGACATCGCGGACTACGTGCTCCACCGGCTCTCGGCGCTGCCCGGCGTGGTGGGCACGCGCACGGTGGTGTCGCCGCGGCTGTTCACCGAAGGCAGCCGGTGGCGCGTGCGGGCGATCTCGCCGGGCGAGCGGGAGGCGCTGGTCTCACCGGCGTCGCGGACGTCCGGGGCTCTGCGTTTCGGCGAACTGGACCGCGCGCTGATCCTGGCGCTCGGTGAGGACGGGCGGGCGTCCGCCGCGTCGCTGGCGGTGGAGCTGGGCGTGGGCGCGAGCACCGTCCGCCGCCGCCTCGACGCGCTGGTGGCCCGCGGCGCGGTGCGGCTGCGGTGCGAGATCGCGCGGCCGCTGTCACCCGCGCCCGTGACGGCGATGCTGTGGCTGCGCGTCCCGCCGGACAAACTCGAGACGACCGCGCGGTCGCTGGCGATGCTGCCGGAGGTCCGCATGTGCGCCGCCATCAGCGGTGCGGCGAACCTGATGCTCGTGGTGTGGCTGGGTTCCCAGCACGACACGGTGCCACTGGAGAGCTCACTGGCGGCCAAGCTGCCGTGGCTCGAGATCGTCGACCGCGCCGTGACGCTGCGTGGCCTGAAACTGATGGGCCACCTGCTCGACGACGAGGGCTCCGCCGCCGGCCACGTCCCCCTCGACTTCTGGGCGCCGGTGCCCGGCCCACCGTGACCGGCCCGGCGCGTGCGGGGGGGGTGTGGGAGGGAAGCGCGCGCCGGGCCGGTCGTGGACCCGGCCCGGCGAGTGGGGGGTGGGTGGTTGGGAGGGAACTCGCCGGACCGGAGTTGGACGGCTGCCGGTGCCGGCAGCCGGGATTCTGGTGTGGACAGTCGTCGTGCGGGGGGACTCGGTGTCGCCTAGGCGAAGTGCGCCACGCCCGGCGGTGGTTTCGAAGTGACCGCTGTGAAAGTGATCCGGGTACCGAAGCACCGCGCGATCCGGACTACGGCCGGGCGGCGCCGTGGGTTCCTCGGGCCGGAGCGGTGGGCCGCTCCGGCGAACCGAAGGACCCGGGTGCCCACCCGGCGCCGGCCGCGTCGGGCCGGGAACGCCGTGCGGGGCGGGGAAATCCTCATCGAACCTCCTCGAGTGTGCTGACCGGATCCCGGCGGGCGGGCCTCGACCGGTGCCACGGGTTCCCGGTGAGCGGGCGGCGTGGGGGCGGCCCGGGTCCCCGCGGTGTCCGAGCGAGACACCGCACCGAGCCGCCGGCACACGGGATCATTCCTGGCAGCGCTTGCCGGTGTTGATGCAGGAGACCACGCGGTTCATCTGGGACTGCGTCATGACGTTGGCGAAGTCGTCGTGGTCGGAGCGGGGGTTGTGCTTCTCCTCGGGGAACGAGTCCACCTTGTACTGGCCCTTGACCTGCACGTCGTGCGGGATGTTGTAGACCAGGGTGATCTTCAGCTGCGGCACGGCTTTGAAGCCGCGCTTGCAGTTGCCGTTGGCATCGGCGAAGACGATGTGGGTGCGGTGGTTGGCGCTGTCGATGTTCTCGCCGTCCCAGCAGTTGGGGAACGCGTGGATGCGTTCGACCTTGCTGCCGACCGGGCAGATCGGGTAGTGGTCGGTCAGCCGGTCCTCGAACCCGGTGCACGTCCAGCTCGCCCGGGCGTTCGCGGGACCGTTCGCGCCTTCCTTGGCGTCGCCGTAGAGCACGCGCAGGAACCGCGGCATCGGGACGACCTTGCGCGCCCCGCCGCTGCCGAACGTCAGCGTCGCGGACTCCACGCGCTGGATCTCGCCGTCGTTGCCGGCGACCTCGTTGTTCTCGTTGACACCGGGCAGCTCGGCGGCCGAGCCGTTGGCCTGCTTCTGCTGCTGCTCCGCGGCGCTCTCGCCCTGCGCCGGGTCGCTGTTGGCGCCGCCGTTGTCGAGGCCGTCGCTGTCCTCGTCCTCCACGGCGCACGTCGACAACGCGCCGGTGTCACCCGGTTTCGCGCCCTTCGCGGCCATCGCGTCGGAGATCTTCTTCAGCGACGCGGACCGCTTGTCGCGCAGCGACTTCAGCACGCCCGCCCGGTCCTGCCCGGCGGAGACCTGCTTGTCGGCGTCGTCGACCTGCTGGTCCATGTCGTCGAGCTCGCCGTTCACCGCGTCCATCGCGTCGTCGGGCACGTCGGGCAGCTCGCTCACGACGTCGGGGCAGTCGACCGCGGGCTGCGCCGCGTCCTTCGCCGCGGCGGCGCGGTCGTCGGCCACGTTCTCGCCCTCGGCCGGCTCGGCGGCTTCGTCGTCCTTGTCGATGCGCACGACCGGCCAGAAGTACGTCGACTTGTCGCCGTTCTTGCAGGTCGTGCCCGCTTGGGCGAGGCTGCGGTTGGTCGAGTCGGCGTTCGTGGACAAGTTGCCGACGTAGTCGTGCAGGTGCTGCGCGCCGTTGCGGACACCCGGCTGCGCGATGAAGTTGTCGGGGTTGAAGTGGCCGTTCTCGTTGCGTCCACAGTCGACGGTGAACGTGCCGCGCGAACCACGGTTCGCCGCCCGGCTGACGTTCGCGCCCTTGGGCACCTTGTTGATGTCCAGGAAGAACGACTTGTCGGCCGGGTCGGCGCCGGCTCGGTCGGGGTCGCCGGACGTCGCGTTGACGGCCAGCGCGCCGACGGCGAGCGCCAGGCCGAGCGCGCCGGTGACGACCGTCGTGCGCTTCGAGAGCCGATGTCGGGGCTGGTTCCTGCTCATGCTGGTGAACTCCCTGAAGTCCAGAGACGCGGCACCTCGGATACGGGGGTGGGGAGGTGCCGGCACTGGGGAATACGGACGCGGAACCCAAGTGGTTCAAAAAGAAATCGCCGCGTTATCGGCACGTGATCGGTGGCCGGGCGCGAATGGTCCACAAAGGACGGCACATTTCCCGTGCACCGAGAAGAAAACCCGGATTACCGGTCGACGACCGCGAGCAGCGATCCGTCGTCCGCGCGGACCTCGAACCTCGTGATCCGGTCGGCGGGCAGCGAAGTCCCGCCGGTCACGCGCAGCGGAGCCGGCGAGCCCGGGATCCCGTAGCCCTTCGCGGGCACGGACCAGCCCGTGACCGTCCGGATGTCGCCGTCCGACGAGATGGCCAGCAGCTGGCAGCTCATGGGCCCCGCGACGCCGCTCAGCTCGAGTTCGACGGCGCTGCCCCACTCCTCGGGTGTCACCTTCACGTGGGCGGTGGGCGCCGGCGCGCCCCGCCCCGCCGAGGGCCCACCGTCCGGCGCCGACGGCGGCGCCGGCGGCAACGAGGTCGGCGCGACGAGACTCACGCTGGGACCGGCCGCGTCGGCGGGCCGCACGGCGAGCGTCACGAGCGGGCCCGCCACCACGAGCGCCGCGGCGGCGGCCGCGGCGAGCAGCCCGGCGCGGCGGCGCCGCTTGCGCTTCACCGTCGCCTCGGCCATCAACGCCCGCAGCACGCGCGGGCCGGGCGCGAGCGTGCGTCCCGGCGTGACCGGTACCGGCGGGTCGGGCCAGTTCTGCTTCACGAGGTCGAGCACGTCGGGCAGCTGGTACAGCTCCACCAGGTCGAGCTGGCAGTGCGGGCAGTCCAGCAGGTGCTGCTCGAACCGCGTGTTGTCGGCTTCGTCGAGCACGCCGAGCACGTACGCGGCGAGGTCGGTGTGGGCGGACCCGGCCACGTCGGTCAACCCCGCTCGCGCAGCGCCTTCCGCAAGGCGCGGACGGCGTGGTGGATTCGCGATTTGACGGTGCCGGGCGGCACGCCCAGCGTGGCCGCGACCTCGTTGACGGTCCGGTCGGCGAGGTAGGTCTGCTGCACGGCCTCCCGCTGCTCGGGTGAAAGCCCTTGCAGCGCCTCGTAGATGATCATGGCGGCCAGTGTCTTGTCGGACTCGTCGGGCACGAACACGGCGTCGGACTCGATCTCTTCGAGCTCCTGCGGACGGACGCTGCGGCTGCGCCAGCCGTCGATCACCGTGCGCCGCGCGACGGTGAACAGCCACGCGCGCAGCATCGCCGGCCGGCGGTCGAGCTTGTCCGCGTTGCGCCAGGCCTTGATCAACGTCTCCTGCACCACGTCCTCCGCCCACTGCCGGTCGTGCCCGGTCAGGCGCAGCGCGAAGCCCATCAAGGCTCCGCCGAACTCTTGGTACAACGCTTTGGCCAGGTCGTCATGAGGACCGGGGGTTTCGGTTTCATGATCGTCCATCGGGCTCAGCGTGCGATTGTGCCGTCCCACGCCGCACATCTTTGTGGCAACGACGCCATTTCGTCCAGTACCAACCTCAGGGGCTTTGGTCACGAAAGTTTTTTGAACCGGGTGGAACCCGGGACCGTATCCCCTGTCGAAGACCCCGACAAAGCGTCGTTCCCCCGCGACGCGCCGCATTCACCATGGGCTTACTGTCCACAGTGGATCAACTGCGCCCTTTTCCCGGCCGTTCCGCACGGCCGCGCGCAGTTCCGCCCCCTGGAGGAAGCCGTGAACCGCTTGATCGCCACGGCGGCGACGTCCGCCGTGTGCCTCGCCGCATTCACAGTGTTGACCGCATGTCAGTCCGGAACCGTTTCCAGCGGCTATTCGAGCGCGTCGTCCCCGGGCGCGATGAGCATGCCGATGCAGATGCCGGCCGATCAGACCGACCCCGCGAAGGCCGAGCTGCGCGCCGCGCGCGCCTTCGACCTCGGACCGGTCGTCGTGGACGGGAGCGGTTTCACCGTCTACCGGTACGACCGCGACTCCGCGAAGCCGTCCCGGTCCCGGTGCGACGAAGAGTGCACGCAGCAGTGGCTGCCTGTGCGCGCCAGCAGTGACGTGAAGCTCACCGGGATCGACCGCGCGCTCGTGGGCAGCGTCACGCGCCCCGACGGTACGGACCAGGTCACCCTCGCCGGCTGGCCGCTCTACCGCTACACCGGCGACGAGATGCCGGGCCAGACCGCCGGGCAGGGCGCGAACCGCGCGTGGTTCCCCCTGACGCCCGAGGGCCGCAAGATCGAGACCACGACCGATTCCTGGCGGGCCGATGCCTTCCGCCTCTGAGCCGTCCCGTCGCCCCCGGAACCGATTGCGCCGCCTCGTCCGCACGCTGTTCGTCGTGCTCACCGCCGCAGTGCTGCTGCAGCCGCAGGGCACCGCGTCCGCCCAGATCGGCGTCGACGCCGGTGACCAGCTGCTGCTCGTGAAGGTGCGCCAGGCCGGGCTCTGGGAGATGCCGGCCGGCACGTGGGCCGAGACCCGCGGCGCGAGCCCGCAGGTCCGCGCGGTCGGCGCCGCGATCATGGTCGACCACGGCCGCCTCGACGTCGCGACCCGCCAGCTCGCCGCGAAGCTGAACGTCGCGCTGCCGAGCGAGCCCTCGGCCGAGCAGATGGGCTGGCTCGCCGAACTGCAGAACGCGCCCACGCCGCAGGACTTCGACCGGATCTTCGCCAACCGGCTGCGCGCCGCGCACGGCCAGGTGTTCTCGATCATCGCGCAGGTCCGCGCCGGCACGCGGAACCCGGAGATCCGCGCCTACGCGACCGTCGCGAACCAGGCGGTGCTGCGGCACATGACGCTGCTGGAAAGCACCGGGTTCGTCGACTTCACGGCCCTGCCGCAGTCCGCCGTGTCCTCCTCCGCGGCGCCCGCCGGCGCCGCCCTCGACCTCCGGACGAGCGACGTCCTCACCGCCGCGCTGCTGTTCCTGCTGGTCGGCGGGGCGACGCTGCTCGGCGTCCGCTACGTGAAATCGGGCCGCCTGCGTGGCGGCCGGCTCCGTCCGAACTCAGGAGAAAACCATGGTTGACACCGTCCACGAGGCGGTGACCACACTCGCGCAGCAGTCCACGGACCCGGCCGCCCGCGGTATCGCGGCGCTCTCTGCGCGGCTGTCGTACGCGTTCATGTGCCTCTCGCTCTGCTGGGGCGTCCTCACCGCCACGGGCTGGGTCCGCACGGTCACCGGCCGCCGGGCCCTGCGCAGCGGCCACCTCGTGCTCGCCACGCTGACGCTCGCGTTCGGCTGCCTGCACGCGCTGGGCTTCCTGTACCTGACGGTGAACCCGTTCTCCTTCGCGTACATCTCGATCCCGTTCATGCCGGGCACGCTCGCGCGCCACACGTTCGGCATCGTCGGCCTGGAGCTCATGCTCGCCATCGCGATCACGGCCGGCGTCCAGCGCTGGACGTCGTACCGCCGCTGGCTGTGGTTGCACCGGCTGGCCTACCCGGCCGTCGCGCTGACCGCGCTGCACGCGTTCTTCGGCGCGATCGCCAACGGGCACCTCGCGACGCTGTGGCTGGTCGGCATCACCCTGCTCGTCCCCCCGGTCACGCTGACGCTGCTGCGGTTCCTGCCGCCGCGGACGCTCGAGCGGATCGGGCTCGTCGAGGAGCAGGTGGCGTGAAACTCCCCGGCAGCGGCCCGCGCGTGAGCGTCGACAACGACCGGTGCGAGCTCTACGGAATCTGCGCGATGGAGGCACCCGACCTCTTCGACCTCGGCCAGGACGGGCGCTTGCGCTTCCGCAAGCGCCTGCTCGGGGCCGCCGACACGACACAGGCGATCGCGGCGGCACGGGTGTGCCCCATGCAGGCGATCGTCTTGAGAGGGGAACTCGATGGCTGACGGCGACCGGATCGTCATCGTCGGAGCCGGAGTCGCCGGCCTGCGCGCCGCGGAACGGCTGCGCGAGCTGGGCTTCGACGGCGAGATCGTGGTGGTGGGCGACGAGGCCCGCCGCCCGTACCACCGGCCGATGGTCTCGAAGCAGCTCGTGATGGGCGCGGCGCGGCCGAACGACACCACGCTGCGCACGTACGGCGAGGATCTCGACTTGCACTGGCGGCTCGGCACGCGGGCGACGCACCTCGACACCGTCGAACGGGTCGTGCACCTGCCGGGCGGCGAAGCTCTCTGGTACGACGGGCTCGTGCTCGCCACCGGAGTCGTGCCGCGGCACCTGCCGGGCTCGCCGCGCCACGACCCCCGCGTGCGGGTGCTGCGCACGGTCGACGACGCGCTGTCCGTGCGCCGGTGCCTGCAGGCGAGCGCCAAACCGGCCGTGGTGATCGGCGCCGGGCTCATCGGCAACGAGTTCGCCGCGAGCATGCGCCACCTCGGCCGCGACGTCACGCTCGTCGGGCACGCGGAAGCGCCGCTGCACCGCTTCGGCACGCGGATCTCCGACTCCGTGGCGCACCAGCACAAGGAGCACCGCACCAAGCTGGCGATGAAGTCCGAAGTGCGGCACTGGATCAGCACGAAGGAAGCTATCGGCCTGCACCTGACGAACAACAAGCTGCTCGTGGCGAGCTGCGTCGTGCTGGCGATCGGCAGCGTGCCGGCCGTCGACTACCTGCGCGGCTCCGGCCTCGACGTCGAGGACGGCGTGCTGTGCGAGCCCACGCTGTTCGCCGAGCACGCGAACGACGTGGTGGTCGCGGGTGATCTCGCGCGCTGGCCCAACCTGCGCTTCGACGACGTCCCGCGGCGCGTCGAGCACTGGATCAACGCCGTGGAGTCGGCGCGCACGGCCGCGGAGAACCTGATGGCGGGCCGGTCCGCCGCCACGCCGTTCACGCCGCTGCCGCGCGCGTGGTCGACGCTCTACGACGTGCGGCTCCAGATGGCCGGCCTGCCGGCGCTCGGCGAGGACACGGTGTCGCTCGACAAGGGCATCACCGGGTTCATCCGCGGCGGGCAGCTCGTCGGCATCACCGCGTGGGACCGGCCGCGCGCGATGCTGGACTGGACCGCCGAACTCGAGCGGCGGCTGCCGGTGCCGGACCACGCGCCCCAGCCGGCCGAGGTGTGGCCGGAAACCGACGACGACCGGTACTACGACGACCGGTTCTTCAACGAGCGGTTCGCGGAGCGGTTCGAGCCGGACGAGGAGTTCGCCACGGACGAGCGGTTCGACACCGGGGAGTTCTACGCGCAGTTCGCGGACGAGCTCGACGCCGCGGCGGAGTCGCGGCGGTGAGAGCCGGGGGTGGCCGCGCGCGGCAGCCGCCCCCTTCCGCCGGTCACCACACCGTTCCTGCGGCTGGACGGTGTGGTGGCCGGCCCCCGCTACGCGCGTTCGATGATCGTGACGTTGGCGGTGCCGCCGCCTTCGCACATCGTCTGCAGGCCGTAGCGGCCGTCGCGGCGCTCCAGCTCGTGCAGGAGCGTGGCGAACAGCTTCGTGCCCGACGCGCCGATCGGGTGGCCGAGCGCGAGGGCGCCGCCGTTGACGTTCACGCACCCGGGATCGGCCCCGGTTTCGTCGAGCCAGGCGAGCACGACGCTCGCGAAGGCTTCGTTGACCTCGAACAGGTCGATGTCACGGATGGTCAGACCGGTCTTGCGCAGCGCGTGCGCGGTGGCCGGGATGGGGCCGGTGAGCATCCAGACCGGGTCGGCCGCGCGGACCGACAGGTGGTGGATCCGCGCACGGGGCTTGAGGTGGTGGTCGCGGACGAAGGATTCCGAAGCCAGCAGCGTCGCGCTCGCGCCGTCGGAGAGCTGGCTGGAGACGGCGGCCGTGATCCGCGAGCCTTCGCTGAGCGGCTTGAGCGCGGCCATCTTCGCGAGGCTGGTGTCGCGGCGGGGACCTTCGTCCGTCGTGAAGTCACCGTACGGCGTGATCTCGGCGGCGAAGCGCCCTTCGTCGATGGCGGCAGCCGCGCGCTGGTGACTGCGCAGGGCGAACTCCTCCATGGCTTCGCGCGAGAGGTCCCAGTGGCGCGCGATGAGGTCGGCGCTGCGGAACTGCGAGACCTCCTCCCCGCCGTAGCGCTCTTGCCAGCCCTTCGAACCCGAGAACGGGTCGGGGAACCCGAGTTCGCGTCCGGCCAGCATCGCCGAACCGATGGGCACGGCCGACATGTTCTGCACGCCGCCCGCGAGCACCAGATCGGCCGTGCCGCTGAGCACCGCCTGCGCGGCGAAGTGCACGGCCTGCTGGCTCGAACCGCACTGGCGGTCGACGGTCACCCCCGGCACGTGGTCCGGGAACCCGGCCGCGAGCCACGCGGTGCGGGCGAGGTTGCCGGCCTGCGGGCCGAGGGTGTCGACGCAGCCGAACAGCACGTCGTCGACCAGCGCCGGGTCGACGCCGGTGCGGGTCACGATCTCGCGGATCACGTGAGCGCCGAGGTCGGCCGGGTGCACGCCGGCGAGCGCGCCACCGCGGCGGCCGACGGGCGTGCGGACGGCGTCGAGCACGTAGGCCTCAGCCACGGCGGCCCCGCTTCTTCGTCGCGATGCCCTCGAGCAGGATGCCGAGGTACTGCTCGGCGACGTCGTGGGCGCTCAGCGCGCCTTCGGGGTTGTACCAGCGGACGGCAACCCACACCGTGTCGCGGATGAAGCGGTAGACCAGCTCCACGTCGAGATCGGGCCGGAAGACGCCGGCCTCGACACCGTCGGTGAGGATGCCGTTCCACAGCTTGCGGAACTCGGCGTTGCAGTCGTTGAGGTAGGCGAAGCGCGGCAGCTGCATGAGGTGCTGGGCTTCGTTCTGGTAGATCGCGACCTCGGCGGGCCGGCGGTGGATCGAGTCGAACGACGCCACGACCACGGCTTCCAGCGTCTCCCGCGGCCCGTCGCCCCGCGCGACGATCTCCGCGTACGCGCCGAAGAGCTCGTCGAGGAAGCCGGCCAGGATCTCGTCGGCCATCGACTCCTTCGAGTCGAAGTGGTGGTACAGACTGCCGGACAGGATGCCGGCGGCGTCGGCGATGTCGCGGACCGTCGTGGACACGTACCCGCGCTCGGCGAACAGCTTCGCGGCGAGCCCGAGCAGCTCGGCGCGCCGGGATCCGGGGGCGTTCTTCACTCGTTCCACCTCACGCGTGCTGGGCACTGACGGACACCACCTCACCGGTGAGGTACGAGCTGTACTCACTGGCCAGGAACACCATCACATTCGCCACCTCCCACGGTTGCGCCGCCCTCCCCGAGACCTCGCGCGCGGTCAGCTCCGCGAGCAGCTCGTCGGTGGTCACCTTCGCGAGGTTCGCGTGCATCGCGAGCGTGGGGGCCACGGCGTTCACGCGCACGTCGTACGGCGCGGCGTCGACGGCGGCGCAGCGGGTCAGCGCCATCACGCCCGCTTTGGCGGCGGCGTAGTGCGCCTGGCCTTCCTGTGCGCGCCAGCCGAGCACGCTCGCGTTGTTCACGATGGCACCACCGGTGTTCTGCTCGGCGAACCGGCGCAACGCGGCGCGGGTGGCGCGGAAGGTGCCGGTGAGCGTCACGTCGAGCACGCGCGACCACTCGTCGTCGGTCATGTCGAGCAGGGAGCAGGTGCCGCCGAGGCCGGCGTTGTTGACCAGGACGTCCAGGCGTCCGTAGTGCTCGACGGCGGTGTCGATGAGGTGCTGCACGTCTTCCTCGCGCGTGACGTCGCAGGGCACGCCGGGGACGCCGAGTTCCTCCGCCGTTTCGGCGAGCCGGCGCTCGTGGCGGTCGCTGATCAGCACGCGCGCGCCCTCTTCGAGGCACCGCTTCGCGGCGGCCGAGCCGATGCCCGTGCCGGCCGCCGCGGTGACGACGACGACCTTGTCCTCGAGGAGGTCTTTTCCTCCGGGGTACTTCGGAACGGTGATCACGGGCGGGCCTCCCAGGGCAGGCCGAGCACGCGCTCGGCGATCACGGTGCGCTGGATCTCGTCGGAGCCGCCGTAGATCGTGTCGGCGCGCGAAAAGAGGAACAGGCGTTGCCAGCGGTCGAGGTCACCGGGCGCGACGAGCCCGGCGGCGCCGCGGACGAGCATCGCCAGCTCGCCCAGCTGCCGGTGCCACCCGGCCCAGACGAGCTTCGCCACCGACGCGGCGCCGGGCCCCGGTGCGTCGAGCGTGCGAACGGCGTGCGCGTGCATCACCTCGAGCCCGACCCACGCCCGCGCGATGGCCTCCGCGACGTGCGGATCCCTTGCGGCGCCGGACGTTTCGGCCAGCTCCGTGAGCTCCTCGAGCTCCCGGCGGAAGCCCACCTGCTGCCCGAGCGTCGCGACCCCGCGCTCGAAACCGAGCAACCCCATCGCGACGCGCCACCCGTCCCCCGGCTCCCCGACGACGAGGTCCCGCGCGGTGTGCGCCTCGGTGAAGAAGACCTCGTTGAACTCGGCGGTGCCGGTCAGCTGCCGGATCGGGCGGACCTCCACGCCGTCCTGGCGCATCGGGATCAGCAGGAACGACAACCCCCGGTGCCTTTCGGACTGGGGTTCGGTGCGCACGAGCGCGAAACACCACTCGGCGACGTGCGCGAGCGACGTCCACACCTTCTGGCCGGTGATCACCCACTCGTCGCCGTCCAGGCGCGCCTTGGTCCGGACCGCCGCGAGGTCGGAGCCCGCGCCGGGTTCGGAGAAGCCCTGGCACCACAGCTCTTCGACGCTGAGGATCTTCGGCAGGAAGCGCCGTTGCTGTTCGGCGCTGCCGTACTCGATCAGCGCCGGTCCGAGCAGCTCTTGTCCCAAGTGACTCACCCGCGCGGGCGCATCCGCCCGCGCGTACTCCTCGTGGAACGCCACCTGCTGCGCGATCGTCGCCCCCCGCCCGCCGTGCTCCCGCGGCCACCCCACGCCATTCCACCCGGCGGCGCCCAGTTCCTTCTCCCAGGCCCGCCGCTCGTCGAACGCTTCGTGCTCACGTCCCGGACCGCCCAGCCCCTTGAGCGCCGGGTCGAGGTTGTCGGCCAGCCACGTGCGGATCCGCGTCCGGAACTCGTCCACCGCGCTCTCCTCTCTGGCCTCGGCTTCGTCCGTAGGTTACCCTACCAAGCACTTGCTAGGGAGGTCTCGCGATGACACTGCCGTCGGTGCCCGCGACCGTCCCCGCCGCCCTGGACGCCGCCGCCCACCACCCCGGCCTCGCCGTCGCCGACGGCCCCGTCCGCCTCACGTGGCCCGAACTGCACGCCCGGGTCCGCTCGTTCGCTGCCTTCGTGCACACCCGCGGCCTCGGCCCGGGCTCCCGGATCGCCGTGTGCTCCCCCAACACGTGGCACTGGGTCGTCGCCGGCCTCGGCATCCTCTACGCGGGTGCCACCCTCGTCCCCATCAGCACCCGCTTCACGGCCCGGGAAATCCACGACGTGCTCACCCGGTCACACGCCTCGGGCCTGGTGATCTGTGGCCGGTTCCTGGGCACTTCCCGGCTGTCGGGGCTGACCGCGTTGCCTCCGTTGGTGGTGCGGGTTCCGGTGGAGGAGGTGGCCGAACCTGCCGTCGCCGGCGTGACGGAATGGTCCGATGTGGACGGTTGTGGTGACTCCGCGCTACCCGTCGCTTCGGCGGCAACGCCCGCTCGGGCTGCCGGTTCGACCCTCCGCGCCGCCGAACTCGCAGCCCCTGCGCGGGCTCCCGATCCGCCTTCTACCTCGGGCGATCGTTCCGAGCCCAGGGCAACCGGTTCAATCCGGAGTCCCGGTCCGGATCCGGGTCTGGTGCGTCCGGATGACGTCAGCGACATCCTCTTCACCTCGGGCACCACGGGCCGCAGCAAGGGTGCGATGAGCGCCCACCGCCAGGCGCTCGGTGTGGCGGCCGCGTGGGCGGAGTGCTCCGAGCTGTCCACTCGGGACCGGTATCTCGTCGTGAACCCGTTCTTCCACAGCTTCGGCTACAAAGCCGGCATCCTCGCCTGCGTCCTGACGGGCGCGACCATCGTTCCCCAGCGTGTGTTCGACGTTTCCGCGACACTGCGGCTCATCCAAGACGAGCGCATCACCGTGCTGCCCGGCGCCCCGACCGTCTACCGGATGCTGCTCGACGCGCCCGACCGGTCGCGCTGGGACCTCTCGAGCCTCCGCTTGGCCGTGACGGGCGCGGCCACCGTGCCCGTTTCCTTGGTGTCGCAGATGGAAGCGGAGCTGGGCTTCGAAACCGTGCTCACCGCGTATGGCCTGACCGAAGCCGTCGTCGCGACGATGAGCCGGCCTTCGGATCCGCCGGACGTCGTGGCCCAGTACGCCGGACGTGCCACCGCGGGGTTCGAGGTGCGGCTCGGCACTGATGACGAAGTCCTGTTGCGCGGCCCGAACGTCATGCTCGGTTACCTCGACGACCCCGGCGCCACCGCCGCCGCGATCGACGCCGACGGCTGGCTGCACACCGGCGACGTCGGCCGCCTTTCCCCCGACGGCCATTTGAAGATCACCGACCGGCTCAAGGACGTGTACGTGTGCGGCGGCTTCAACGTCTACCCCGCCGAGGTGGAGCAAGTGCTGGCCGAACACCCTGACGTCGCCGAGTCGGCCGTCATCGGTGTGCCCGACGCGCGTCTCGGCGAGGTGGGCCGGGCGTTCGTGGTGCCACGCCCGGGTAGTCGTCCGTCTGCTGACGAAATTCTGGCTCACTGCAAGGAAAACCTGGCGAACTTCAAGCTGCCGCGGTCCGTGGAGCTCGTGGCGGAGCTGCCGCGCAGCCCGGCGGGCAAGGTGCTGAAACGACTGCTGCGGGAGGACACTCATGGCTGAGGTCACCTACGAACGACGTGGCCCGGTGGCGATCGTCACGATGAACCGGCCGGAGTACCGCAACGCCCAGAACTCCGCGATGACCTACGCCCTCGACGACGCCTTCACCCGCGCCGTCGAGGACAACGACGTCAAGGTCATCGTCCTCACCGGCGCCGGCGACCACTTCTCCGCGGGCCACGACATCGGCTCCCCCGGCCGCGACGCCGACACCTCCTTCGACCGCCGCGCCGTCACCTGGTGGGACCACGTCGACGCGTCCGGCGCCGACCGCCGTTTCGCGCGCGAGTCGGAGGTCTACCTCGGCATGTGCCGCCGCTGGCGTGACCTGCCCAAGCCGACCATTGCCGCCGTGCAAGGTGCTTGCATCGCGGGCGCCCTCATGCTCGCCTGGACCTGCGACCTCATCCTCGCCGCCGAAGACGCGTTTTTCGCCGATCCCGTCGTCCGCATGGGCATCCCCGGCGTGGAGTACTTCGCGCACCCCTGGGTCCTCGGCCCGCGCGTCGCCAAGGAAATCCTCTTCACCGGAGCCCGTTTCTCCGCCGAGCAAGCACTGACGTGGGGCATGATCAACCGCATCGTCCCCCGCGCCGATCTGCAGTCCTCGGCCTTGGCTCTGGCCGAGCAGATCGCCGAAATGCCGCGCTTCGGCCTCGCCCTGACCAAAAAAGCCGTCAACCAGGCCGAAGACCTCATGGGCTTGCGCCCCGGCATGGACGCCGCGTTCGCCCTCCACCACCTCGCCCACTCGCATAACGCCGAATCCACCGGCGACTCCCTCGGCGGCCACACGGCCCGCTCCATGCGCACCGCCCCCCAGAGCGCCGGCCCTTCCCCCGCCAACCCGGCCACCTCGGCGTCCCCTGCCAACCCGACGAGCCCCCACGACCCCACCACCGC
The DNA here is from genome assembly GCF_044452505.1 of Amycolatopsis sp. NPDC051903. Taxonomy (NCBI): domain Bacteria; kingdom Bacillati; phylum Actinomycetota; class Actinomycetes; order Pseudonocardiales; family Pseudonocardiaceae; genus Amycolatopsis; species Amycolatopsis sp. NPDC051903. The sequence goes on from NZ_JBITBT010000022.1 coordinate 54,649, forward strand.
CTCGCCGTCGACCACGCCGTCGACCACGCCCGCTGCCGATGAGCGCACACCTCCCGCGCCTGACGCCGCGCAGGCCGCCGGTGAACCAGCCGCCCGCACAACTCCCGCGCCTGACCCCGCTCAGCGTGCCGGTGCACCAGCCACGCCCGCACCGGCCGCGGCGCCGCCGGCCGCGGAAGGTGCTGCGCCCGACGGCGGTCGGCCCGCATCGGCACCTGATGGCGAGGCCTGACCGCGATGGACCTCGACCTCGGCCCGGCCGCCGAAGCGTTCCGGGAGGAAGCGCGCGAGTGGCTGGCCGCACACGTCCCCCGGGAGCCGCTGCCGTCGTTCGACACGGCGGAGGGCTTCACCGCGCACCGGGCGTGGGAGGAAGAGCTGGCGGACGCCCGGTGGTCCGTCGTGTCGTGGCCCCACGAGTACGGCGGCCGTGATGCGACCCTCCTCGAGTGGGTCCTGTTCGAGGAGGAGTACTACGCCGCCAGTGCCCCGGGACGCGTGAACCAGAACGGCATCTTCATGCTCGCCCCCACGCTCTTCTCCGACGGCACGCCCGACCAGCTCGCCCGCGTCCTGCCGAAGATGGCGCGCTCGCAGGAGGTCTGGGCGCAAGCGTGGTCCGAGCCCGAGGCCGGCAGCGACCTCGCCGCACTCCGCAGCAGCGCCACCCGCACCGACGGCGGCTGGCTCCTCAACGGCGAGAAGACCTGGAGCTCCCGCGCCGCCTTCGCCGACCGCGCGTTCGGCCTCTTCCGCAGCGACCCCGGCGCGACTCGCCACCGCGGCCTCACCTACCTGATGGCCGACCTTCACGCCCCGGGCGTGACCGTGCGCCCGATCCCGCAGCTCGACGGCGACCCCGGCTTCGCCGAGATCTTCTTCGACGACGCCTTCGTCCCGGACGCCGACGTCATCGGCACCCCCGGCGAAGGCTGGCGCGTGGCCATGACCACCGCCGCCAACGAGCGTGGACTGTCACTGCGCAGCCCCGGCCGCTTCCTCGCCTCGGCGCGCCGGCTCGCCGCACTGTGGTCGGCCTCAGGCCGCCCGGACTCCAGCGCCGCCCGCGTCGCCGACGCCTGGATCTCCGCGCGCGCCTACCAGCTCCACACCTTCGCGACGGTCAGCCGCCTCGCCGACGGCGCCCAGCCCGGCCCCGAAGCCAGCGTCACCAAGCTCTTCTGGTCACATCTCGACGTCTCCCTCCACGAAACCGCACTCGACCTCCTCGGCCCGGCCGCCGAACTCCGCGGCCCCTGGCCCGACGGCTGGCTCTTCTCCCTCGCCGGCCCCATCTACGGCGGCACCGACCAGATCCAGCGCGGCATCGTCGCCGAGCGCCTGCTCGGCCTGCCGAGAGGAGACCGATGAGGTTCACGCTCTCCCCCGAACACCACGCCTTCGCCGACTCCCTGGCCTCCCTCCTCTCGACCCTCGACTGCGACACCGCCGCCCGCGCCTGGGCCGCGGGCGACCCTGGCCCGGGCCTGAAAATCTGGCGCCGCCTCGCCGACCAGGGCATCCAGGCCCTCGCGATCCCGGCTCACCACGGAGGACTGGCCGCCGACACCATCGACGCCACCGTCGCGTTCGAAACCCTCGGCCGCTTCTGCCTGCCGGGTCCCTGGGTCGACGCCGTCGTCCTGCCACTCCTGCTCGACCACGACGTGCTCGCCTCCGTCGCCACCGGCGACACCCTCGTCTCGCTCTCCTTTCCGCCACACGTTCCCTTCGCCCTCGACGCCGACCTCGCCGACGCCCGCTACCTCCTCGACGGCACCCGCCTGCGCACCTTCACCCCCGGCACCGCCCTCTCCTCCCTCGACGCGACACGCCGCCTGTTCGAACCGGTCCCCGGCCCCGACGCGGGACCCGCACGCGCACCGGACCGCGCCTTCGACCTCGGAGCCCTCCTCACCTCCGCCCTCCTGCTCGGCGCCGGCCGCTGGCTGCTCGACACCTCCGTCACCCACGCCAAGACCCGACGCCAGTTCGGCCGCGAAATCGGCCGCTACCAGGCGCTGCAGCACCTGCTCGCCGACGTCGCCACCGCCCTGGAACTCGCCACCCCCCTACTCCACGGCGCCGCGGTCAGCGGCGACCCCACCGACGTATCCGCCACCAAAGCCGCCTGCGGCGACGCTGCGTACCTCGCCGCCCGCACGGCCCTCCAGGTCCACGGCGCCATCGGCTACACCGCCGAGCACCCGCTGGGCCTGCGGCTCACCCGCGTCCGCGCCCTGGTCGGCGCCTGGGGCACCCCCGCTGTCCACCGCGGCCGCGTCCTGGCGGCGATCGCCCCATGACGTTCACCCGCGAACAAGACGACCTCCGCGCCGGCGTCCGGCAGCTTCTCGAACGCGAACCTGCCCCGTGGCCCGCCCTTTGCACGCAGGTCGGTGTCGCCGCCCTCACCGTCCCCGAGCGCTACGGCGGCCTCGCCGCGTCCGAGCAGCTCGACAGCCCCGCTGAGGCCGGACTCCGGCACGACGGCGCCGGCCTGACCGAGGTGCAGATCATCGCCGAAGAACTCGGCCGTAACCTCACTGACGTCCCGTTCCTCGGCTCCGCCGTTCTCACCACCACGGCCCTCCTCACCATCACCGACCACGCCGCGCAGAAACGCCTCCTCCCACCCCTCGCCGCCGGCCACATCGGCGCACTCGCCTGGACCTCCGACGGCCAATGGGATCCACACCAGCCCGCCTTCACGTCCGACAAGTCCACACTGGACGGAACAGCCCACTACGTCCTCGACGCCGCCCGAGCCGACGTTCTCCTCGCAGCCGCTCGAACCCCGGACGGCCCCGCCCTCTTCGAGGTCGATCCGGCTGCTCGCGGCGTCCGCTGCGAAGCCGTGCCCACGATGGACGAGACGCGGCACCTCGCCACCGTGACGCTCGACCACGTCCGCACCCGGCCCCTCGGCCAAGTCGACCTCGCCCGGGTTCGCGACGTCGCGTGCGCGGTCCTCGCAGCGGAACAGGCGGGGTCGGCCGCGCGGGCACTGGAGCTCACCGTCGAGTACTCGCAACAGCGAGTGCAGTTCGGCCGTCCGATCGGCAGCTTCCAGGCGCTCAAGCACCGGATGGCCGACCTCCACGTGCTGGTGGAGACCGCTCGCTCCGCCGCCTACGCCGCGCCCGGCTCAGCTCGGCTCGCCGCCGTCGCAAAGGTGCATTGCAGCGACGTGTTCACGAAGGTCGCCGCCGAGATGATCCAGCTGCACGGCGGCATCGCCATCACCTGGGACCACCCCGCTCACCGGTACTTCAAACGGGCACACGCGACCGCGCAGCTGTTCGGCGTACCGCACCACCACCTTTCCCGCGTCCACCCCTGACAGGGTGGGGCCAGCCCCAGCACCGGTTCTGGGGTCTGCCGGGTTCTGCCCGGCCCGCTTCCCCGAAAAACTCGACGAGGTGACCACAGACAACCTCGTCCTCCCGCCCACGACCGGCCCCGGCAGCGATTTCGCGCGCCTGTCCCGCCGGATCGCCGACGCCGGATTGCTCAGGCGGCGCCCTGGTTACTACGCGGCCCGCCTCACCGTGGTGACCACCCTGTTCGCCGGTGGCTGGGTCGCCTTCGCGTTGCTCGGTGACTCGTGGTGGCAGCTGGCCGTCGCCGCGTTCCAGGCGTTCATGTTCGGCCAGATCGCCCTGCTGTCGCACGACCTCGCCCACCGCCAGGTGTTCCGCACCCGGCGCCCGAGCGAGATTTCCGGTCTGCTGGCCGGCAACCTCGGCATCGGCATGAGTTACGGCTGGTGGATGGACAAGCACACCCGCCACCACGCCAACCCCAACCACGAAGAGCTGGACCCGGACGTCGACCCCGACATCCTCGTCTGGTCGAAGGACCAGGCCCGCGCCAGCCGTGGCCTGCCTCGCCTCATCGGAAAGCACCAGGCGTTCCTGTTCTTCCCCCTGCTCACGCTCGAGGGCCTGAACCTCCACTGGTCCGGCATCCGCGCCGTCGCCCGCCCCGGCCTCCGCCGCCGCGGACTCGAGGCAACGCTGCTCGCCGCGCACTTCGCCGCCTACCTCACGGCCCTGTTCATCGTCCTCCCGCCGGGCCTCGCCTTGCTCTTCTTCGCGGTCCACCAGGGACTCTGGGGTGTCTACATGGGATCGATCTTCGCGCCCAACCACAAGGGCATGCCGACCCTGACCGGCCGCCCCCAGCTCGACTTCCTCCGCAAGCAAGTGCTCACCTCGCGCAACGTCCGCGGTGGCGTGGTCGTCGACGTCGCGCTCGGCGGCCTCAACTACCAGATCGAGCACCACCTGTTCCCGAGCATGCCGTCGGTGCACCTGCGGCGGGCCCAGCCGATCGTGCGGAGCTACTGCGCGGAGCTCGGCATTCCCTACCTGCAGACCGGCCTGGTGGACTCCTACCGGCAGGCGCTGGCCCACCTCCACGAAGCTGGGGCTCCTCTCAGGAAGCGTTCGTAGACTCGGAGACATGCTCAGGAGAACACTCTCGGCGCTCGGTGACCTCCCGGTGGCCTTCGGCGCGAAGGCCACCGGCGCTCGCGCTGACCGGATGCGCCGCTCGCCCCAATACGCCGACGGCGTGTTCCACAACGCCTCACCCACCCGCTCGACCCCGTCGCCCTCGGCTGCCGGCGGCATCCTGCGCGAGCTTCTCTTCGGCGACGACCGGGCCCGGCGCAAGCCCGCCGGCGCGATCCCGACGGTGTCCGAGCCTGAGTCCTATGCCACCGAGGGCCTGTTCCTCACCTGGTACGGCCACGCGTCCACCCTCATCGAAATCGACGGCGCCCGCGTGCTGTGCGATCCGGTGTGGAGCGACCGGGTGTCGCCCGCCGCGTTCGCCGGTCCACGGCGACTGCACGCACCGCCCGTGGCCCTGGACACCGTCGGCCGGGTCGACGCGATCGTCATCTCGCACGACCACTACGACCACCTCGACCTCGCGACCGTCCGTGCGTTGCTCACCGCACACGACGCGCCGTTCCTCGTGCCGCTCGGCGCGGGAGCGCACTTGGAACGCTGGCACGTGCCCACCTCGCGAATCGTCGAGCTCGACTGGCACGACGAAGCCGAAGTCGCCGGCATCCGGTTCGTGGCCACGCCGGCCCAGCACTTCTCCGGACGCGGCATCGGCAACGACAGCACGCTGTGGATGTCGTGGGTCATCGCCGGACTGCGGCACAAGGTGTTCTACAGCGGAGATACCGGGTACTTCGACGGCTTCGCGAAGATCGGCGAAGAGTACGGCCCGTTCGACGCCACGCTCATCCAGGTCGGCGCGTACGCCCCGCAGTGGCCCGACATCCACATGACACCCGAAGAAGGCGTCGCCGCACACATCGACGTTCGTGGCGAGCTCCTCGTCCCGGTGCACTGGGCGACGTTCTCCCTCGCCATGCACCCCTGGGGTGAGCCGGCGGATCGGGTGTGGCGCGAGGCCAAGGCCAATGATCTCGCGCTCGCGGTGCCGAAACCGGGACAGCGAATCGACGTGGCGAACCCGCCGGCGGTGGACGGTTGGTGGCAGACGCTCGGCTGACGCACCAGGTCTTCGTCTGGCACCTGTCGAACCACGCCTCGGTCTGCGGCAACGGCACGGCAATGCGCGGGCCGACTGCCGGACTGCGAATTCTGCGATGGACATGTGTGATCCGTTCTCTCGTGCCGATGGCGTGCTGATCGACGACACGCCGATGTGCTTGCCGCTGAAGGATTTCTGCAACCTGAGGCAACGGGTCAAGCCACACCGTGCCCGGCTGCGTTCGATGAATTCGACAGTAGCGGTGCCTGCCGACAATTTCCGCGTTCACCGGATTGATCACTCAATCGTGCGAACATGTGTTCGAATTGATGTCAAGCGCCGATCTTCACGGGCATGATGGACGAGTGCTGATCGAAGAACCTGAACGCCTCGGAGAGGTGGTGTTGCGAGACGGGCGACGGCTGGGCTGGAGCGAGTGGGGGCCCGCGGACGGGACTCCGGTGCTGCTCTGCCCGGGAGCTGCGACGAGTCGTCACCTCGGTTTCGGTGCGGACATAGTGGGACAACTCCAGGTACGGCTGGTTTCGGCCGATCGGCCGGGCCTTGGTGTGTCGAGTCCTCATCCTGGGCGGAGGTTCGACGATTTCGTGGCCGACATGGCCGAGTTGTGCTCGGCGCGCGAGTTGGGAATCCCGGCAGTGGTCGGGAATTCCCAAGGGGCGCCGTTCGCGTTGGCGCTGGCGGCCGCCGGAAACGCTCGGCAGCTGACCGTGGTGTCCGGAGCAGATGAAGTGGCGCGTGAGCAGAAGGAGGACTTGCCCGGAGGGCTTGCCGAAGTGGTGGCGCTGGCGAACGCCGATCCTGAAGCCGCAGAACAGGAGCTGTCGACGTTCGATGCGGCGCGGATGATGAGTCTGGTGCTGCAGTCGAGTCATCCGGTGGATGTCGCCGTGTACACCGAGCCGACGTTCATGAAGGCGTATCGAAGAGCGCTGGACGAGGCTTTCGCCGGCGGGGCCGAGGGGTACGCGCGCGACACGGTGCTGGCAATGCGGCGGTGGCCGTTCGACCTGGGCGCGATCGACTGTCCGGCGCGAATCCTCCACGGGGCCTTGGATTCCGGTCACTCGCGTGATCGCGGTGCTCGGCTGGCGGCGCGCATTCCCGGTGCGCAACGGGAAGTCGTGGCGGGGCATGGTGGATCGCTGTTGTGGACGTGCGCCGAGGAGATCCTTCGCGGGGCCTCGACCGGGTAGCCCGAAATCTCGGCGGTCCTGACCGCGGGGCGAGGAGTACTCAGGAAGCGGCATCAGGTGGCAGGCTGAAGAGCATGAAGCTGAAGCTCGACCTGCACGACATCTACAACCGGGGTGGCGAGATCGACCGCGCGTTGCGGGCGGTGATCGACGAAGCCGTGGCGAAGAAGGCGCCGCTGGTGGAGATCATTCCCGGGAAGGGATCCGGGCAGTTGAAGAAGCACGTGTTGAGGTTCTTGGAGAGGAAGGAGATCAAAGCGCTGTACCACCGCGTGGAGAAGGACAAGGACAACTTCGGGCGGGTGTTCGTGCACTTCCGGTGGAAGTGAGCTACAGCCAGTCGTCCGGGCGAGGCCAGGGCATGAGTGCCGTCAGCACGTCCTGGATCGGTGCGGTGACGGTGTAGTGGCCGCGGTGGAAGAGCAGCGGGCGGGCGTCTGAGGTGTCACCGAGGGCGGTCACGCGGCCGATGACGACGTGGTGGTCGCCGGTTGGGTGGACGGTCTCGAGGGTGCAGTCGACCCAGGTGAGGGCGCCGTCGATCAGCGGTGCGCCTGAGGGGGCGGGGTGCCAGGCGACCGTGGCGAACTTGTCGGTGCCGCGGGCGCCGAAGACGGCGCTGACGTCGCGTTGGTGCTCGGCGAGGACGTTGACGGCGAAGCGGCCCGTGGCGGCGAGCACCGGCCAGGTGCGCGACGTGCGCGATACACAGAAGAGAACGAGCGGAGGATCGAGCGACAGGGCGGAGAACGACTGGCACGCGAAGCCGACGGGTGCGCCGCCGTCGTGCCCGGTGACGATGGTGACGCCGGTGCAGAAGTGCCCCAGCACGGCGCGGAACCGCGCCGAGTCGAGGAGGGCGGTCATGGCGACCTCACGAGGGACGGGCGCGCTGCCGCGGTGCGACGCGAAGGGGCATCGGTGGAACGAGGTGCGGGCCTTTCCAGGGCACAGTTGCAAGAGAGCGCGGTGAGCGCAGGGGCAACAGCGATCCTGAGCCAGCCGACACGAGGAGTCCTGAGGCTGCCGATGGCTGGGCTATGCGTGACTGGAAGCGGGAGCGTCAAGCCGGCGCCGCGAGTGGCTGGGCAGCGAGTGGCGTGAGGTGCAGGCATTCGGCGGCCGCGAGTGCACCATGACGGCGCGCTCGTGAGGGCGTGAAGCGCTGCGGGAGCGGCGGATAACCACCCGACGGTGGACGGAGTGCTTGGCCGCCCAGCGGCGGGTGGGGTCTTCGGCCGCTCGGCGGCGCGCGGGGTCCTCGGCCATCCTGCGGTGGACGGCGTCGTCGACCACGTTGCGGCGGGCGGGGTCCTCGGCCGCCCGGCGGCAGGCAGGGTCCTCGGCCATCCTGCGGTGGACGGGGTCGTCGACCACCTGGCGGCGTGCGCGGTCAGTGGCGGCCCGGCGGCGTGCACGGTCATCGGGAGCACGGCCGCGGGCGGAGTCCTCGGCCGGGCGGCGGTGGGCGGAGTCATCGGGAGCCGATGGAGAAGTCGTGGCCCCACAGGGAGACGGCGGTGGATTCGCGGGCGATCCAGGAGGTGTCGTCGACCTGGCGGCCCTCGCAGCCGTACTCGAGGTCGAAGCCGCCGGGGGTGCGCATGTAGAAGGAGAGCATGAGGTCGTTGACGTGGCGGCCGAGGGTGGCCGACAGGGGGACCTTGCGGCGGTGGGCGCGGTCCAGGCAGAGGCCGACATCGTCGGTGGAGGCGACTTCGAGCATGACGTGGACGATGCCGCTGGGGGTGGGCATGGGCAGGAAGGCGAGGCTGTGGTGGCGCGGGTTGCAGCCGAAGAAGCGCAGCCACGCGGGTGGTCCGTCCTCAGGGCGGCCGACGAGCTGAGGAGGGAGGCGCATGGAGTCGCGGAGGCGGAAGCCGAGGACGTCGCGGTAGAAACTCAGGGAAGCGGCGTCGTCGGGGGTTGACAACACTACGTGGCCCAGGCCTTGGTCGCCGGTGATGAAGTGGTGGCCGTAGGGGCTGACGACGCGGCGGTGTTGCAGAGCGACGCCGTGGAAGGCTTCGAGGGTGACGCCGGAGGGGTCGGTGAAGCTGACGAGTTCGGTGACGCGGCGGTCGGCCAGCTGGTCGGGGGTGCCTTCCTTGTAGGGCACTGACGCGGCGTCCAGGCGGGCGCGGATTTCGTCGAGTTCGGCGGCGTTCGCGGTTTCCCAGCCGACCTGGGCGAGGCGGTCCTGCGCGCCGGGGACGATAACCAGGCGGGCGGGGAAGTCGTCCATGCGGAGGTAGAGCGCGCCGGAGTCGGGGCCGTCGCCTTCGACGAGGCCGAGGACCTTCAGGGCGTAGACGCGCCAGGCCTCGAGGTCGGTCGCTTCGATGCGAAGGTAGCCCAAGGAACGAATGCCCATCACGAACTCCCGAGAACTGCCGGGGCGCAAACGCGCCTGACTGCGACATCAGACGCTTTGACACGGAGG